>JAZLJE010000067.1:0-7640 GCA_045617705.1 Ruminococcus sp. | reverse complement strand
CTGAACGGCCATAATCTGGTTCCCTGTCCGCCCGCCAATATCACGCAATATTTATTTTTATCAAGCATAAAAAGTCACCCCTGAAAAATATATTCAGGGGTGAACATTTTTATTATAATTTTTTGCTTATTTTTCTGCTTTTTGCTGTTCTTTGAGAGCCTTTTTTTCAGCCTTTGCTTTTGCACGCTCTTCTTTGAGTTTTGCTAACTGCTGTTCCTTTTCAGACGGACCTTTGTCGGTGTCAACGCTTGAAATAGCCCATTTTTTAAATTTCATTTTAACTCTGTCGGAACCGGTTTCGATAATAAAAGCATCTTCGTCGTCTTTGATTGCTACAATTCTTCCGACTATACCGCCGATAGTAGTAACATCATCACCGATTTCGATGGAGTTTCTCATTTGTTGTTCTTCTTTTCTTTTCTTTGAGTTAGGTCTGATGAGGAAGAAATACAAAGCGCCGAAAAGCAAAACATAAATAAGTATCATTCCCCAAGTGCTGCCGAAAAATCCTTGCATATATAACATCCTTTCAAAATTCTGTATATATTATACCAGTAAATATTTTACATTTCAAGAGTAATATAGAACAATTAAATTCTATTGCACAAAATATCTTTGTACTTATTGTAAAATGACTCGAATGTGTTGTTGTCAAGACTATCCCTTATTTTTTGCATAAGTTCATTGTAAAAATGAAGATTATGTCTTACAGCAAGCCTCATACCGAGCATTTCATCCGCTTTGATAAGATGATGAATATAAGCACGCGAAAAGTTCTTGCAGGTAGGACAATCGCAGTTTTTGTCGATAGGAGTTTCATCGAGTTCGTACTTTTTGTTGTTGATGTTGATAATTCCGTCCCAAGTAAAAAGATGTCCGTGCCTTGCATTTCGAGACGGCATAACGCAGTCAAAAAGGTCAACTCCGCGATATACACCTTCTAAAATATTAACAGGAGTACCGACTCCCATAAGGTAGCGGGGTTTATTTACGGGAGCAAACGGCTCAACATCTTCAATGATTTCATACATCTTTTCAGCAGGCTCACCAACTGCAAGACCGCCTATTGCGTAGCCGGGTAAATCAAACCCTGCGATTTCTTTCATGTGTTCAATACGAAGGTCGTTGTAAATTCCGCCTTGATTTATCCCGAAAAGCATTTGCTCTTTATTTATTGTGTCATCAAGGCTATTGAGTCTTTTCATTTCGTTAATACAGCGAACAAGCCACCTTGTAGTTCTCTTTGTTGACTCTTTTGTATATGAGTATTCAGACGGGTTTGCGACACATTCATCAAATGCCATAGCAATAGTAGAGCCTAAATTCGACTGAATTTGCATACTTTGTTCAGGTCCCATAAAGATTTTTGCTCCGCTGATGTGTGAATTAAAGTACACGCCTTCTTCTTTGATGTTGCGAAGTTTCGCAAGCGAAAAAACCTGAAATCCACCGCTGTCGGTAAGGATAACGCTGTCCCATTTTGTCATTTTATGAAGTCCGCCGAGTTGTTTTACAACCGTGTCGGTGGGGCGCAGGTGCAGGTGATAGGTATTGCAAAGCATAACCTGTGTTCCTATTTCTTTGAGGTCAAAGGCAGATAGCCCGCCTTTGATAGCACCGCAGGTAGCAACATTCATAAAAGCAGGCGTTTGCACCGTACCGTGAACGGTAGTAAGTTCTCCTCGCCTTGCGTTACCGCATTTTTTCTGTAAAGTGAACATAAATATACCTCATTTGATTAGCATAGCATCGCCGAAAGAAAAGAATCTGTATTTTTCATCAACTGCCGTTTCGTATGCTTTCATAGTCTTTTCATAGCCGTAAAAAGCAGAAACAAGCATAATAAGCGTACTTTCCGGTAAATGGAAGTTCGTTATCAATCCGTCAAGGACTTCAAATTTAAATCCGGGATAAATAAATATATCGGTAAATCCGTCACAAGGAACGATTTTTTCGTATTTTTTTGCAACACTCTCAAGTGTTCTGCAGGAAGTCGTGCCGACAGCAATGACTCTTTTTCCGTTTTGCTTTGTTTCGTTTATAAGTTCTGCTGTGATTTCGGGTACTTCGTAGTGTTCTGAGTGCATTTTGTGGTCTGTGATTTCATCAACTTTTACAGGGCGAAATGTTCCTAAACCCACATGAAGTGTGACATACCCGATATTAACGCCTTTGGCTTTAATTTTGTCTAAAAGTTCATTTGTAAAATGAAGTCCTGCTGTCGGTGCTGCGGCAGAGCCGAGTTCTCTTGAATATACCGTTTGATATCTTTCTTTGTCTTCAAGTTTTTCGGTTATGTAAGGGGGCAGGGGCATTTGACCGATTTTGTCGAGTGCCGAGTATATGTTTTCTTCACTTTGAAATTCAATTATTCTGTTACCTTCGTCAACAATTTCGACTATTTCACCTTTGAGTATACCTTCCGCAAAAGTAAATTTTGTGCCGACTTTTGCTTTCTTTCCGGGTTTTACAAGAGTTTCCCACTTGTTGTTTTCAACCTGTCGCAAAAGTAAGAATTCAACAACAGCGCCCGTATCGTCACGAGTACCGAAAATCCTTGCGGGTATTACTCTTGAGTCATTAACGATAAGGCAGTCGCCCTCGTCTAGATAATCAATGATATCATAGAAATGTTTGTGTTCTATTGTGTCATTATCTTTTGACAAAACCATAAGCCGAGAAGAGTCTCTCGGCTCAATAGGAGTTTGTGCAATAAGTTCTTTTGGTAAATTATAAGAAAAATCAACAGTTTTCATAGGAAATGCCTCGTAAAATTGGAATATTTGAATATTATCATTATTTCAAATTGACAAAATATATAGGTAATGCTATATTTAAAGGTAATTAAATATATCTGTAGTAGTATCAAAACACAAGATATATAATATATTATAATTAGAAAAAACTCAACTGTTTTTTTGAAAACGGAGGAATTATTATGAAAGAATACAAAGTTGGTATTATCGGTGCAACGGGTATGGTAGGTCAGCGTTTTGCACTTTTGCTTGCTAATCACCCTTGGTTTAAGGTAAAAGTCCTTGCCGCAAGTCCGAGAAGTGCCGGTAAAACTTACAAGGAAGCAGTTGAAGGCAGATGGGCTATGACATCACCTATCCCTGAAATCTTTTCTGATATAATTGTTATGGACGCATCAGATATAAAGGGCGTTGCAGAGAAAGTCGATTTTGTTTTCTGCGCTGTAGATATGAAAAAAGACGAAATCAAAGCATTGGAAGAAGCATACGCAAAGGCAGAATGCCCTGTTATCTCTAATAACTCTGCTAACAGGCATACACCTGATGTTCCGATGATTGTTCCAGAAATCAATGCTCATCACGCAGAAATTATCAACGCACAGCGAAAACGCCTTGGTACTAAACGCGGATTTATCGCAGTAAAATCTAACTGCTCACTTCAAAGTTATGTTCCCGCTATTCATCCGCTAAAAGATAAATATAAAGTCAGCAAAGTTCTTGCCTGCACATATCAGGCTATTTCCGGTGCAGGAAAAACTTTTGAGCGTTGGCCCGAAATGGTCGATAATGTAATTCCTTATATCGGCGGTGAGGAAGAAAAATCCGAAATAGAACCGTTGAAAATTTGGGGAAGTATCGAAAACGGTGAGATTGTCGACTGTAAGGATATAGATATTACATCACAGTGCATCAGAGTTCCCGTATCCGACGGACACACAGCGGCTGTATTTATGTCATTCGATTGTGAAGAAAAACCGTCAGTTGACGAAATAATCAAAATTTGGAAGGAATACAAGGGCAGACCGCAAGAACTTGATTTGCCGAGTGCACCGAAACAATTTTTGCATTACTTCTCTGAACCCGACAGACCGCAGATTAAGAGTGAGCGTATGCTCGAAAACGGTATGGCTGTATCAATAGGCAGACTCAGAGAAGACTCACAGTATGATTATAAATTCGTTTGTATGTCACACAATACTTTGCGTGGCGCTGCCGGCGGCGGTGTCCTTCTTGCTGAACTTCTTTGTGCAGAGGGCTATATAGACTGATAGGAGGCTATTATGAAAAAGCATGTTTTTACAGGTAGCGGAGTTGCGCTGATAACTCCTATGCATCCCGATGGCTCGGTAAATTATGATGAACTTGAGCGACTCATTAACTTTCATATAGAAAACGATACAGATGCTATTATTGCCTGCGGTACAACAGGCGAAGCGGCTACTTTGACAGTAAAAGAGCATTGTAAAGTTCTGTCTTTCGTAGCAGAAAAGGTAAACGGCAAAATTCCCGTTATCGCAGGTACGGGCAGTAACGATACAAGTACGGCAATCGAACTTTCAAAATCTGCCGAACTTTCCGGCGCAGATGCTCTGCTTTCAGTTACTCCGTATTATAACAAAACTTCCCAAAACGGACTTATCAGACATTTTACAACAATAGCAGATAATATTGATTTGCCGTTGATACTGTATAATGTCCCCTCAAGAACGGGCTGTAATATCAAGCCAAAGACCTACGCCGAACTTTGTAAGCACGAGAATATCGTCGCAACAAAGGAAGCAAACGGGGATATTTCATCAGTTTCGCTTACTCGTTCACTTTGCGGCGATAAACTCGACATATATTCAGGTGATGACAGCCAAACTGTTCCCTTTATGTCACTTGGTGCTTTGGGTGTTATCTCGGTATTTGCGAATTTCTGCCCGAAAGAAATGCACAAGATTACTCAACTTTGCCTTGATAACAATTTTGTCGAAGCATCAAAATTGAATTTCCATTATGTAGAACTTATGGACATTATGTTCTCTGATGTAAATCCCATTCCCGTTAAAACCGCTATGAACCTTATCGGTTTCAATGTCGGCGAATGCAGACTACCGCTTGTTCCGATGAGTTATTCAGGTTATCACGACCTCAAAGATTGCCTTGCAAAGTATGATTTAATCGGCAAGTACGCCGAGTAATTCTCTACAAAGGAGATTTATTATGACTAAAATACTACTCTGTGGCTGTAGCGGAAAGATGGGACACGCAGTATATAACGCAACTTTATTGCGAAATGACTGCGAGATAACAGCAGGAGTTGACATTTTTCAAAAAGAACTTCCCTATAAAACATTTACCTGCTTTTCTGATGTAAATATTGATGTAGATGTTATTATTGATTTTTCAAATCCGCTGATATTAGACGATTTACTATTCTTTGCAAAAGAAAAGAAAATTCCCTGTGTTATCTGCACTACGGGATTTAGTGAAAATCAAGTAAAACAAATTAATAAAGCATCAAAAGAAATTCCGGTTTTCTATTCGGGTAATATGTCACTCGGAATAAATGTTTTGATAGAACTTTGCAAAAAAGCCACATCCGTATTTTCCAATCAGTTTGATGTTGAAATTATTGAAAAGCATCATAATACGAAAATTGATGCTCCAAGCGGAACTGCATTGATGATAGCAGACGCAATCGGCGAAGTCTTGCCAGATAAACAGTATGTATATGACAGACATTCATACAGAAAAAAGCGTGATAAAAACGAAATCGGTATACATAGTGTAAGGGGAGGAAATATCGTCGGCGAGCATGAAGTGATTTTTGCGGGGCACGATGAAGTCGTTTCCATCAAGCACGAAGCATTTTCAAAAGATGTTTTCGCTGTCGGTGCAGTAAATGCTGCAATTTTTATCAAGGACAAGCAACCCTCAATGTACCAAATGAGCGATATGCTAAAATAAGTTAAACACACCTCGTATTTTGTCATATTATGATAATACGAGGTGTATTTTTATGCAAAAACAACTTATACTTGTGCCGTCCGTTACCTATGCTATGAAGGCAAAAAGTATTCTTGATAAATATAGTATAAAATCATATATACAAAGAACTCCGAAAAATGTTGGTGTGCGTTCCTGCGGTTACTGCCTTTTTGTTCCCGAAGAGCCGGACGAAGCAGAAGCATTGTTAAGACAAAACGGCGTTAGGGTGCTTGGCAGAGCAGAGCGTGAATTATGATATATCTTGATAACAGCGCAACGACATACCCAAAACCTTTATCAGTAGTAAATGCGGTAGGGGAGTCATTTCGAAAGTATTGTGCAAATCCCGGACGAAGCGGACACAAAATGTCATTAGATACAGCACAGAAAGTTTTTGAATGCAGAAATAATATAAAAAACCTGTTCAAAGTATCAAATGAAAACAATGTGATTTTCACGCCGTCTTGCACATATTCAATAAATTATGTGATAAAAGGATATCTCAAACCAAATGACCATGTTATTATTTCGTCCCTTGAGCATAACTGCGTAGTAAGACCATTGGAAAAATTGCAAAAAAGCGGGTTGATAACCTACTCCGTTGCAAAAGTTTACGAGAACGATGACGAAAAAACAATAGAAAGTTTCAGAAGCAAAATAAATTCATCAACACGATTGATAATTTGCACACACGCGTCAAATGTCTTTGGTATAAAAGTTCCGGTAGAACGAATTTGTGCACTTGCAAAAATTTATGAAATTGCATTTTGTCTTGATGCTGCCCAATCAGCGGGAATATTTGATATAGATTTATCAAAAAACAATTATGACTTTGTTTGTATAGCAGGGCATAAGGGTTTGTATTCTCCCATGGGAATAGGAGTTTTGATAATAAATAATGACAAAAAACTTGACACTCTTGTCGAAGGCGGAACGGGAAGTATGTCTTTTGATTTAGAACAACCCAAGTTTTTACCCGACAGATTTGAAAGCGGAACTTTGAATGTTCCCGCAATTTGCGGTCTATCAGCAGGTGTAAAATTTGTGTCAACTATGGCACCAAAGAAGATTTACGAAAAAGAAAAGCGTCACATTATGAAAATATATAATTCTATGAAAGAAAATAAAAATCTCGAATTATATACCGATTTGTCACAGAAAAATCACAATGCGCCTGTATTATCTTTTAATATAAAAAATAAAGACTGTGAAGAAGTGGCATCAATACTCAGTAGCAGGTATAATATTGCAGTAAGAGCAGGGCTTCATTGTGCTCCGCTCGCTCATAAAAGTATGGGTACAATCGACAGAGGAACAGTGAGAATATCTCCTTCATTTTTCACTACAGATAATGAAATAAATACTTTTATAAATACAGTAAATAAAATTTCGAAAATTTCTTGAAAAGATTTAATTGATGTGTTAAAATAATATAAATATGTATGTGGAGGAAGTCAAATGATATCGAACATTATGTCAACTATCACTGCTATCTTTAAGACTTTCGAGTTTAAAGATGCTGTAGACATAATTGTAATAGCGTTGATTATTTATTACCTTTTCAGGCTGATTCGCCAAACTCGCGCGGGTCAACTTGTCAAGGGTGTTATCATTCTGCTCATCGCTTACGGTATCGCTGCGATATTTGACTTGACTATGGTCCACTTCATACTCCGCGCGTTATTTGAATTTGCCGTTATTATTATTGTTGTGTTGTTCCAGCCGGAACTTCGAAAAGCACTTGAAAAACTCGGCAGAAGCAAAGTTTATTCCAAAACCATAAAAACTATCGTAACACCGAACAGCGTTGATGACACTGATGTTTTAACAAAGGCTGTGTCCGATGTGTGCGATTCTGCTATAGTTTTTTCTCATACAAAGACAGGTGCGCTGATTCTTTTTGAACGCGAA
>JAZLJE010000066.1:0-2257 GCA_045617705.1 Ruminococcus sp. | reverse complement strand
CACTACGGATAATTTTTATATTATATATTGTATAATTCTTTTATGTCATTGACAATAAAACCGATATATGGTATATTAGCACACAGATAAAATAATCTTTAAGTCGATACCGTGATATCGGCAAGATTTACATTACATTTTTCGGTGAATTTTGTTCTCCGTGTTTTGTTGCGATTAAGTCTTGCCGTTTCGGCAAGACTTTTTTTGGAGGACAAAATGGCTAATAACGGAAACTTGGTTATTTTCAAAAATAATAACTGCAAAGATTTTGCACCCGCTGTTTCTACGGGTGACATTAAGCCATTAAATAATTATTTCGTTTTTCCCGGCTTTTGCGATGTGCATGTGCATTTTCGTGAGCCGGGTTTTTCTTATAAAGAAACCATTCTTTCGGGTTCAAGGGCTGCGGCACGAGGTGGCTACACTTGCGTTTGCACTATGCCGAACTTAAATCCTGTTCCCGATTCACTTGAAAACCTGAATGAACAAAGACAGATTATTGAAAAAGACGCTGTGATTAATGTTTACCCCTACGGCTCTATTACTGTCGGACAAATGGGCGAAGAACTTTCCGATATGGAAAGTATGGCTCAGTATGTTATTGCTTTTTCCGATGACGGCAGGGGCGTGCAATCTGAAAAAATGATGCTAAACGCTATGGAAACGGCAAAAAAACTCGGCAAAATAATTGTTGCCCATTGTGAAGATAACAGCCTTTTGTTCGGCGGATATATTCACGACGGAATTTACGCAAAAGAACATAATCACAAAGGTATCTGTTCAGAAAGTGAGTACGCTCCTATCAAGCGCGATTTAGCACTCTGTGAAAAAACGGGCTGTGCGTATCATGTGTGCCACATTTCGTGCAAAGAAAGTGTTGAACTGATTAGGCAAGCAAAATCACGCGGTGTAAATGTTACCTGTGAAACTGCACCTCACTACCTTGTACTCACCGAAAACGACCTTAAAGAAGACGGAAAGTTCAAGATGAACCCGCCTTTGCGTTCAATAGAAGATAGGAACGCTTTGATAGAAGGCATCAAAGACGGTACAATAGATATGATAGCATCCGACCATGCACCACACAGTATCGAAGAAAAATCAAAGGGTTTAGAAAAATCTGCTTTCGGCATTGTCGGTATCGAAACCGCCTTTCCCCTGCTCTATACAAAACTTGTAAAAACCAACATCATCAGCCTTGAAAAGTTGATAGATTTGATTGCGATAAATCCGAGAAAGCGTTTTAACATTCCATATAACGACTCTTACACTGTATGGAACCTCGACGAAGAATTCACGGTTAATCCCGATGAGTTTTTGTCAAAAGGCAGAGCAACTCCGTTTGAAGGTGAAAAACTTTTCGGACGATGCGTAAAAACCGTGCTAAACGGTAAAGAAGTATATTCTATGTTAGGAGATAGATAAAATGGCAAAAAGAAAAGACATCAAAAAGGTGCTGATTATCGGCTCAGGTCCTATCGTTATCGGTCAGGCTGCTGAATTTGACTATGCAGGCACACAGGCTTGTCTTGCACTCAAAGAAGAAGGTTACGAAGTTATTCTTTGTAACTCCAATCCCGCTACGATAATGACTGATACTTCAATCGCCGATAAGGTCTATATGGAACCTCTTACCCTTGAATATGTCGCAAAAATTCTACGATACGAGCGTCCCGATGCTATCGTTCCCGGTATAGGCGGTCAGACAGGACTCAACCTTGCAATGCAACTTGAGAAAAAAGGCGTATTAAAAGAATGCGAAGTTGAACTGCTCGGAACATCAAGCGAAAGCATAAAACGAGCCGAGGACAGAGAACTTTTCAAAGAAATGTGTCAATCTATCGGCGAGCCGGTTATTCCCTCTAAAATCACATATAATCTTGAAGAAGCAAAAATCGCCGCAAAGGAAATCGGATATCCTGTTGTTTTGCGCCCTGCTTTCACATTGGGCGGTACAGGCGGCGGCTTTGCTTACAACGAAAACGAACTTGTTGAAATCGGCATAAACGCTTTCAAACTTTCTCCCGTTAATCAGGTACTTATTGAAAAAAGTGTTCGCGGTTACAAGGAAATCGAATTTGAAGTTATGCGTGATAAAAGTGACAACGCAATTACTATCTGCGGTATGGAAAATGTTGACCCTGTCGGCGTTCATACGGGCGACAGTATTGTTGTTGCTCCTATACTTTCACTCTCTGACAAAGACCTCAAAATGCTCAACGACAGCGCTATCAAAATTATTCGTGAACTGAAAATC
>JAZLJE010000065.1:0-2968 GCA_045617705.1 Ruminococcus sp. | reverse complement strand
ATATAGCCGAAAAGATTTCGTCTTTCCTCAAAGGAGACGAAGTCATTGCTTTGTTTGGCGATTTGGGAGCAGGCAAAACCGCCTTTATAAGAGGGCTTGCAAAAGGACTTGGATTTTGCGATGGTGTTTCAAGTCCGACTTTTGCGATAATAAACGAGTATAACGCCCGTTTTCCTATCTATCATTTTGATATGTATCGCATAAGAAGCGAAGACGATTTATATTCAACAGGATATTATGATTACCTCCACAACGGTATTGTTGTTATCGAGTGGAGTGAAAATATAGAAGAATACCTCGAAAAAGATTGTATAAAAATCAGCCTTTCTTATGGTAAGAAAGAAAACGAGCGTGAGATTAAAGTTTACGGGATGGAAGAATATGAAGATTTTATCAGTTGATTCAAGTGCAAAATCTGCATCAAGTGCAATATATGACGAAAAAATTATTTCCGAGTTTTATATCAATACAAATCTTACTCATAGCCAGACTTTAGTGCCTATGATTGACTCTGCTTTGAAAAACGCTTCTTTATCTGTCGATGATATGGATTGTTTTGCAGTCAATGTCGGCCCCGGTTCGTTTACAGGCGTTCGTATCGGCGTAAGTGCAGTAAAAGGTATTGCATTTGCAAAAGATAAACCCTGTATTGCTATTTCAACTCTTGAGTCAATAGCATATAATTTTACAATGTTTGAAAACTGTGTTATTTGTGCCTGTATGGATGCAAGAAGAAATCAGTTTTACAATGCCCTTTTCAAAATTGAAAACGGAGAAGTAAAAAGGCTCTGCGTTGACCGTGCAATTTCTTTTGAAAATCTATGTGATGAAGTAAAAGATTTTGAAAATGTAATCATAGCAGGCGACGGGGCAGAACTATTCTCAAATTTGGCAAAAGATATTTTGCACAATATTACTTTATCATCAGATAATTTGCGATATCAAAGAGCGTCATCTGTTGCTCTTTGCGCCTTGAATAAGTATGAAAATAACGAAATAATCAAAGCCGAAGCCTTGATGCCGTCATATCTGCGTTTGTCACAGGCTGAGCGTGAATATAAAAATAAACAGGAGTGATATATTATGTTAGCCATTGGATGCGACCACGGCGGAATAAACCTCAAAAACGCCATTATTTCTTATCTTGAAAAAGAAGGTATAGCGTACAACGATTTCGGTACATATACCGAAGACAGCGTCGATTACCCGACTTTTGCATACAAGGTAGCAAAGTCTGTTCAAAACGGTGAATGTGAAAGAGGAATACTTTGCTGCGGAACCGGCATAGGTATTTCTATCGCCGCCAACAAAGTAAAAGGTATTCGTGCTGCCGTATGTACAAATGAGTTTATGGCAGAAATGACTCGTCGCCATAATGATGCAAACATTCTGTGTATGGGCGGACGCGTTATCAATGAAGATTTTGCCGTAAAACTTACTGATATTTTCCTCAACACCGAGTTCGAAGGCGGAAGACACACAAAGAGGATAAATATGATAACAGAAATCGAAGATAAAGAATAAGTATTTGTTTTAATCGCGTAAAAATAATTATTAAATAACCCTTGATTTATTTAATCGTTTGTTGTATAATATCGAGGAAATGCCGGTGTGTCGGAATTGGCAGACGAGACAGACTCAAAATCTGTTGTCAGCAATGGCGTGTGGGTTCGAGTCCCACCACCGGCACCACTTCTGTACCGTAGTTTTGATAACAAGACTACGGTGCTTTTTTTATGCCCCAAAAGCCCAGTATTACTGCGGTTTTACGCACTTTTTGCCTAAAATCTCGGTGTGTTTTGAAAGCGATTTTTCAGTAAAAATTAACTAAAATATGCCAAAAATGTATAATTACACCAAAAAGTAATCGTATGATTATCGGTAATCGTATGATTATAGGGTAATCGTATGCAAATAGAATTTGGTGTTCAATTAGCCTATAAATGAACACTAAAATGAACAGATATTGGAAATTTAGCTTAATACCTACATTTCAAAATGAGCAAAAATTCAATAATCAATAGTGAATAAGCACTTTTGAACAGGTACGGTTTTAATTCTATATTAGAATAAAAACGATATAAATTATTGCAAATAACGATTGGTTATGCTATAATTTTGATGTTATAAAGAGTATGGTTAATTAAATAAATAATTGTGGAGGATATTATGTCAGAAATTATTAAATTGGATAATAACACAAAGAACACATCGGATGAAGATTGTGCATTAATTGAGATAACAAAGGATGTATTGTTGGATACTCGAAACACAAAAATTGACAGCAGCAATTCATTGAGTGTCCCTATAGCAAAACTTTCTACGCTTGGAGCAGGTATATCTTCACTTATACCTGCCTTAAATACTATAACTCAGACAACTTCTGTCGCAACAAGTGGATTGTATAGACTTGCAAATGCAGGCGTAGGCGATACACTAAAAGTTGCAAAGAACGGTAACTTTTGGGGTGCACTTAAGAAAGCCGATGGCGGTTCTAAAATGTTACAACTTAAAGAAGCAGGCCCACTTAACACAACAACAAAAGCGGTACCAAATTTCAATCCAGCCGTTATGATGATGTCTGTTGCATTGTTCTCTATCGAACAGGAACTCGGGAAAATAGAGGATATGCAAAAACAGATTATTTCTTTCTTGGAAATTGAAAAAGAATCTGAGATAGAAGCGGATATTGAAAGTCTTATGGGAATCGTTGCTAAGTATAAAGATAACTGGGACAATGAACACTTTGTCAATGGTAATCATAATCAAGTGCTTACATATCAAAATCGTGCTCGCAAAAATATGCTTGCATACCAGAAAAAAGTCACAGAGATGATTGAAAAGAAGCAACTGATCGTAGCACAAAAGAATGTGAAATCTACATTTGATACGCTTGTAAAAAATTTCAAATACTATCGACTCTGCCTTTATTATTTTTCGTTATCTTCACTAATGGAGATTATGCTTA
>JAZLJE010000064.1:0-1757 GCA_045617705.1 Ruminococcus sp. | reverse complement strand
TTTTCCATATCACATTTATTATAATCAGGGGTAGAAAACTTTGGTTTCTTTATCAATAGAATTTCAAAAAGTGCTGTGATAATATAGTAGCGTAAGATAATTTGATTTAGGATTTTTTGAAATTAACTTGAAAATCACAGGAGGGCTTTTATGAAGATGAACAAAAAACTTGTTGCATTATTGATGGTACTTACTCTTGTTTTATCCAGCGTTTTTGTTGCTATCCCCTATTCTGCGGCAGAAACAAAAAGCAAGGAAACAGGCGCGTCATATAACCTTGCGACAAAAGTCCAAGACGGAACAATTCTTCATGCTTTTTGTTGTTCTTTTAATAACATCAAAAACCGTCTTCCCGACATTGCAAACGCAGGCTTTTCTGCTATTCAGACATCGCCCGTACAGCAACCGAAAGACTTTGGCGGTTGGAACGACATAAACCAATGGTGGAAACTCTATCAGCCTATCTCTTTCACAGTTGCTCAAAATGACTCCTGGCTTGGCTCAAAATCTGACCTTACTTCACTTTGCAACGAAGCCCATAAATACGGCATAAAAATCATCTGCGATATCGTTGCAAACCATACATCAAACGACGGTTCAAACGGCGGTGTTGACTGGAACCTCTCCCGCTATGAATCAAATCTTTACAACGGTAAAGACAGATATTTCCATCCTTATACTGACTGCAACGACGGTTCAATAAGAAATGTTGTTTGGGGTAATATCGGCGAGCCTGACCTTAACACTTCAGACTCTTATGTTCAGCAAAGGGTTACTTCACTACTCAAAGAATGTGTTGACTGCGGTGTTGACGGTTTCCGTTTTGACGCAGCAAAACATATCGAAACCCCCGATGACGGTGAATACGCATCAAACTTCTGGACAAATGTTCTCGGAAGTGCAACATCTTATGCTAAATCGACAAAGAGCAAAGACCTTTACTACTACGGCGAAATTCTCAACACCGTAGGTGCAGGCAGAAGTTACAAGTCGTATTCAAAATTTATGAGCGTAACTGACAATGTTACAAGCGACAACACTACAGCAAGCATTAAAGACAACAGAGCATCTTCCGTAGCAAAATCCAACTATAACAGCGGTCTTGACGGAAAGTATCTTGTACTTTGGGGTGAGTCTCACGATACATATATGGGCGACTCCGGTACAGGCGGATACAGGAACACTTCTAATATCAGTCAAAATGTTATCGACAAAGGATACTGTTTTGCTGCATCAAGAAAAGGTGCTTCTGCGCTATATTTCCTTCGTCCTAACGGCGGAATGGGCGACTTCAATTCAAACACATACAAGAGTTCACAAATCTCGGCTATCAACAAATTCCACAATAAATTTGTCGGTGCTGAAGAAAAACTTTACTCTTCAAATTCTCTCGCTGTATGCGAAAGATTTACAAGTTCCGGTGCAGGTATGGTTATCGTAAACTGCTGTGGCGACAGCACAAGCGTTAACTCACTCGACACCTACCACATGGCAAACGGCTCATATAAAGACGCTGTTTCGGGAAATACATTCACCGTATCAAACGGCAGAATTTCCGGTTCAATCGGTTCAAGCGGTGTCGCTGTTGTTTACAATGAAAACTCTATTGTAACTCCGACATCTGCTGAAACAACTACAAGTGTTACACCTACCAACCCCCCTGTACAGCCGACGACTGCCACTCCTACTCCCTCTTCAAAAGGTCTCGACTTTTCAAACCCGCTTACTGTATATCTTTACAACAGTGCGAACTGGAA
>JAZLJE010000063.1:0-5306 GCA_045617705.1 Ruminococcus sp. | reverse complement strand
CTTGAAAGAATGGGCGAAAAATCAGCACTCAATCTAATCGATGCTGTAGAAAAATCTAAAACAAGGGAAATTTATAAGTTTATTTACGCCCTTGGTATCAGACATATAGGACAAAAAGCCGCAAAACTTCTCTGTGAGCATTTCCTGTCAGTTGAAAAATTGTTCACCGCTACAGTTGAAGAAATACTTGAAATTGACGGTTTTGGTGAGATTATGGCTCAATCGGTAGTAGATTTTTTCTCACTCGAGCAGACAAAAAACCTTATAGATGAACTAAAATCACTCGGCGTTTCTATGAAACCTCTTGAAAAGAAAAGTGCAGAAGGCATATTTCTTGGAAAAACTTTTGTTTTAACAGGAACTTTGCCTACACTTACACGAAGTGAAGCATCTAAGATTATAGAAGACAACGGTGGAAAAACCTCGTCTTCTGTATCAAAAAAGACAGGTTTTGTATTAGCAGGCGAAGATGCAGGCTCTAAACTTACAAAAGCAAATTCATTAGGCGTTACTGTTATATCGGAAGAGAAATTTTTATCTATGATAAATGATGATAATTCAGGAAAAAGTGAGGAAATACTCACCTTATTTGATATATAACAGCATTTTGGCACTATTGAAAGCATAGTATCTACAGGGTGATTTTTTGAAAATAAAACATCTGTATATACTGATTTGTTCATTACTGTTTTTGTCATTTATTATTTTAATGATAACTGCTTTTAAAAACATATCATTTCAAACAATAAGCGAAGATATTAACGAAATCCCAACCGTAATTATTGATGCCGGACACGGTGGGGAAGACGGAGGCTGTGTAGCACAAGACGGAACTCTTGAAAAAGATATAAATCTGTCTATTTCAAAGAAACTTTCTGAAATGTTAAGAGAAAACGGATTTACTGTTAAAGAAATTCGAACTGAAGATATTTCAATTTACAGCGAAAATGCAAAAACGATTTCTCAAAAAAAGACATCCGATTTACACAACAGACTTGATATCTTCAATTCGAATGAAAATAATGTAGTTATCAGCATTCATCAAAATCAGTTTAATGATAGTTCATATTTCGGAACGCAGGTATTTTACTCAAAAAATAACGAGAACAGTAAAATACTTGCTGAAACAATACGAAAATCAGTAACCCAGTTACTGCAAAATGACAATAAAAGAGAATGTAAACAGGCTGACAAATCCATATATTTGCTTGATAATGCAACCGTTCCTGCTGTGATAGTAGAATGCGGATTTCTTTCAAATGAAAGCGAAAGAGAAAAACTCAAAACTGTAGAATATCAAAACGAAATGGCTTATGCAATTTGCCTTGGATTTTTAGAATATTACTATATAAAATAGAGGTATGACTATGGCTTCAAAAATAAAAAGTGTTTATATTTGTTCTGAATGCGGATATGAAAGTGCAAAATGGTATGGAAAATGCCCTTCATGCGGTGAATGGAACACTTTAAATGAAGAAATTAAAGACTTTTCAAAACCGACGAATTCCGTATCGAAAATCGCATCATATACGCCTGCTATCGGAATCAAAGATATAAACACCAACGATGAAACGAGATATAAAACAGGACTTTCCGAACTCGACAGAGTATTAGGCGGTGGTATCGTAAAGGGTAGCCTTGTTCTGCTCGGCGGTGACCCCGGTATCGGCAAGTCTACAATTTTACTGCAAATTTGCGAATATCTCGGAAATAATATGAAAATCCTCTATGTATCCGGTGAGGAGTCGAAAAGGCAACTTAAACTTCGCGCGACAAGACTCGGCGTTAATTCCGATAATCTCTACATACTTACACAGACCGATGTAGAACTTGTAAGCGAAGCAATACGACAGGACAAGCCTAACCTTGTTATGATAGACTCTATCCAGACAATGTCGCTTTCCGAACTTTCTTCATCACCGGGCAGTGTTACACAAGTAAGAGAATGTACTAACTATTTGATGAGAGTTGCAAAAAGCCTTGATATACCTATGATAATTGTAGGCCATGTTAATAAAGAAGGCTCTATAGCAGGTCCGAAAGTTCTTGAACATATTGTTGACGCTGTCTTACATTTTGAAGGCGACAAGCAAATGTCATATAGGATATTACGCGCTGTCAAAAACCGTTACGGTTCTACAAATGAAATCGGCGTTTTTGAAATGACAGATACAGGACTTAAAGAAGTTGTAAACCCGTCTATGATGCTTTTATCAGGCAGACCGAAGAACGTTTCGGGTACTTGTGTAGCATGTGCTATGGAAGGAACAAGACCTATTTTGGCAGAAATTCAGGGACTCGCAACAGCAACAGGCTTCGGAAATCCGCGCAGAATGAGTACAGGCTTTGACTATAACAGAATGTCGCTTATTTTGGCTGTACTTGAAAAGCGAGCGGGATATTATTTTTCCAATACAGATGCCTATATTAATGTTGTCGGAGGATTAAGGCTCGACGAGCCCGCTGTTGATATCGCGGTTGCGATGGCTCTTGTGTCAAGTTTAAAGGATATTCCGATATCGGATGATTGTATCGCTTTTGGTGAAATAGGACTTGCAGGGGAGATTCGTTCTGTCAGCCACGCTCAGCAAAGAGTAAACGAAGCATTACGATTAGGATTTAAAAAAATTATTTTGCCATATCACAATATGAAAGATGTTGCAGATGACAAGTGCCTAATTCCTGTATCAAATATCAGACAAGCATTCGAGGCAGTAAGTGAATAATAAAATTTTAATATCGCAAGAAGGCGATTTTTACAAAGCACTGAACAAATGTTCGATAAAAACAATATTAACTGATAAAGTTGGGAAATTTATCAGTTTTGAACAGTATCATGCAGATATGCAGTGTCTTATAATAGAGGACACTGCTTTCGTTTTAGACTGTTGTAATAATGTAATAGACGCCTTAAATGAGCAATATAAAGTTATTGTTTGCGATGAATATGGCAGCAAATATCCGAACAATATCGGACTTAATGCGTTAATTTTAGGAAAAACTCTTATAGGAAAAATCAGTTCAATATATCCTAAAGTTATAGATTTTTGCAAAAGCAAAAATTATTCCTTTATAAATGTAAATCAAGGCTATACAGCGTGTTCGTGTTTAGCAGTTGATGAAAACTGTATAATTACAGCAGATAATTCTATATATAAAATATTAACCGATAAAAGATATAATGTATTAAAAATAAATGAAGGCTACATTAAACTAAATGGTGCTGATTATGGATTTATCGGTGGTGCAAGTGCTAAAATAGGAAATACAATTTATTTTTTCGGCAATATAGAAAAACACCTTGATTACAAAATAATCAAGGAGTTCTGCGAAAGTAAAGGCGTATATATAATATCTTTATCAAATAGTGAATTAACCGATATTGGCGGCATTAGGGTGCTAAATTCTTAAAAAGCCCTTCCCTGAATTACATAAAATATTGATTTTGTGTAATTTTCTTATTTGGAATATACAGGCATCTTTCCTATGCTATAATTATTAAAACTGATAATTATATAAAAATTGGTGGTAATATGAAAGATTTTACAAACGATGCTCCAGAAATTATAAAAGAATATTTATATTACTTGCAGACAGTTAAAGGTAAATCTTCTAAAACCGTTGACGAATATTATTCTGATTTACGGACTTTTTTTCGCTTTGTAAAAATGAAAAGAAATCTTGTATCAAGTGATATTCCCTTTACCGACATTCGTATTGACGATATTGACCTTGATTTTATTAAGAGTGTTACTTTAACGGATGCATACGAATTCATGAACTTTCTACTTCGTGAGCGAAAAAACGATTCTTCAGCCCGTGCAAGAAAGACCTCTTCCCTCAAGGGCTTTTTTAACTACCTTACTGTAAAAAAGCATTATCTTGACAAAGATCCGATAAAAGAACTCGAACGCCCCAAAGAAAAGAAATCTTTGCCGAAATATTTAACTTTAGAACAAAGTATCGAACTGCTTAATGCAGTTGACGGCAAAAACAAAGAACGTGATTACTGCATTTTGACTTTGTTTTTGAACTGTGGTATGCGGCTTTCGGAGTTGGTCGGCTTAAATTACACAGATATTCGCCCCGACAATACAGTAAGAATTTTAGGTAAAGGTAACAAAGAACGCATTATTTTTCTTAATCCTGCTTGCGTTGAAGCAATTAACTCATATATGAAAGTACGCCCTGTTGAAGGAATTCCTGCGAAAGATAAACATGCTTTGTTCATCAGTTCACAGAAAAAACGAGTCAGTCGTGAACTTGTGCAGAAAACTGTATATAAGTATTTAGAAAAAATCGGACTTGACTCACAGGGATATTCCTGCCATAAACTACGCCACACGGCAGCAACGCTGATGTATCAAAACGGTAATGTGGATATCAGGGTATTAAAAGAAATTTTAGGACACGAAAACCTCGGTACAACTGAAATCTACACTCACCTTAATACTACTCAAATGGAACAAGCGGCTAACGCAAACCCACTTGCAAAAATCAAACCTAAAAAAGAAAATAAATAAGAAAAGTGCTGAAACATTATATTGTGTTTCAGCACTTATTTTTATATAAGTTCGGATATATCGTAGGTCTTTTCGCCTATTTTATTTTCATCAATATCGTATTTTGCGATAATAACAGAGTCATCAGGCATAAAATTAATCAGTATTGTTTCACCGGTTGACAGTTCTTTACGGACGAATTTAACATTTCCGTCTTTTGCAAGCCTTACTCCATTAGAAAACGGTTTGTTGTTTTTCCAAGTTCCGACATGAATACTTGCATCAACTGAACTGATACCGACTCCGAGACCGTTTCTGTCGTTATCTTTCCACTCGCCGAAATAACACAATCCCCCGTTTTTGTAGTAATATGAGCCTATACCGTTTCGCTTGTCATCAGAATAGTAGCCTTCGTAGGTCGTTTTGCCGTTTAGAGTTGTTCTGCCGTAACCGTCACGATTATCTTCGTTGTCAAGATTTCCGTAATAGAGATAATCGTTACCGTCGGTCTCTATTATCTTATCAGGTAAAATCTTGTATTCATCAAGTGGGTTGTGTTCTTTTTCAATTTTATCCATAATGATTTCTTCTTTCACTTCGTCGTTTTCGCTTGTTTCTCCTTCAAAAAGTTCTGCTTTTGTGATATCGACAATTTCAGACAGATTTCTTTTTACATTGAAATATGCAGGATTTATTTTGCTTGCAAGTTCTGTTTCATCATGTGAAATGAAACTTTCATCAGAAAGCAAATCTTCTTTATTGCTAAAGCACTCATCAACAAAATTGTTGTACTTTATTAACTGT
>JAZLJE010000062.1:0-22686 GCA_045617705.1 Ruminococcus sp. | reverse complement strand
CTGCAAAATTTATTTAGAGAGTATTATCTGAAAACGGTCAATGATTTTTCCGAATACACCAGCGTATCCGTCTTGTGACGAGACTTTTTCGTCATCATACTGATACGGGTAGTAGTCTGCATTATTCGCAGATACTCTGTATTTTGCTTTCAAATATCCTGATTTTGATACAACATCATTCGGTGTGCTGTAATAGACTTCAATCGCATCTATCGGTTTTTTGTCGCCGGCGTAGCCGTTATTATCATCGCTTGTGTTATATCCCGTAACATAAGGAAGCCAACTGCCGCCTTTGATGTGGACGCGATATTTTACATTGCCTTTTGATACTTTTACTGCGACATCGGTAATATCCGAACCGACTATACCTGCGTAGTCTTCGAGGTTTTTGACCTCTAAAAGCCACTTCCCGTTTGTCCTGACTTTATAATAAACATCGGGATAAGCGGATGACTTACCACTATCCGACACATCGGAATAAGCGGGACGACCTGCACAGGAGATATAACTTTTTGACCTTGTCTGTCGTCTAACTTCACCATTTGAGGTGTTAGTCGTGTTATTTCCCTCTATTGTAGTAATTGTGCCGTCGGAGTTTACAGACTCAATTATTCCTACATGGTCCATAGTATATACCGACGGGACATAGGTTGATTTGTCGTTTGACCAGTGGAAAAATACGATATCTCCCACCTGATAATTTGAAGTAACAAGACGGTCTTTGTTTTTGAAAGCCTTTCCCTGTGCACCGCAGTTTGCGGTTTTTGAATAGAGCATATCGGATGCTCCCGCTTCTTTGAATACCCATTGAATGAACACTTCGCACCAATCGTAAGATGAGCCCGATACGGTAGTGCCGTAGTACCAAGTGTTATATTTGCAGTTTTTGTAGTTTGTTGCCTTTGTGCCAATTTCGGCACGGGCTATATTTAGAATTTTGCTTAATGAGGTTGCCATTATTGCTCCCCCTGTGTGTTAGAAGAGATTTCGGGCAAACCCGAAATTGATGTGAGAATTGAGAGTATTCCGGCAAGCAGGGAGGCAGATAAAACAGCCATCCAGTTTACATCAGCCATCATGGCTTCGACGCCGATGGTTGCTATTGCTGTCTGGGCTATAGTACGCATTGCTCTTATTCCTGCTGCTCTTGCCCAAATAATAAGTTTTTGTTTCATTTTCTTCCCCTCACTGTATAATATGCTTTGTCACAAAATATGACAAAAAATCTTTTGTTTTTCTTTGACTAACCCTTTTCATCTTCGAGTCTGTCAAGTCTGTCACTTAAAAAAGAAAACCTTGTTTCGCATAGGTTTGTATGCTCTTCAAGGCGAAATGTGCGTTCGATAACGCTATTGTGTTTTTCAACTTTCTGCTCTAACTCATCAATTTTCTGGGAATTCAGTTCGCTGTGCTTATCAAGTTGCGAAAGCAGTTTTTCATTTTGAACATTTGAATTTATAATGCACACTACTATCGCAGTTGCACCGCTTATCAAGGCAGATAATACAGATGCGATTATCGTTATCATTTACTGCACCCCGTCAAAACTTAATGAAATTTCACGGATTTTTGTCAAATATCTCATGCAGCACCACTCACTTGCTGTTCTAACTGCTCAATTCTCTCGCAAAGAGAATTAATATAGATAACATCGTAAACTTCACCGCTCGTTTCGGAATAGACTGATTTAACATTAGGAACATCTGTTTTCCTTGCAAGGCTGGAAGCAGCGGTTCCTGTAATATCAAGTGTGCCGTCTGACTTGGTCACTACTAAACGACCATTTCCAACACTACCGCCGGGATTTGTGATTTTCGGTATATAGTTTGATAAGGCACTATTCATGTATGTAACATCATAAACCGCACCCGGCTCGGTGTAATAATTAACTTTGACATTTGATTGATTTAATTTTTTCCCTAACTCGGTATTTATGTAAGTTGCACCATACACATCGTCTTGTGCTGTGGAGTAAGACGACTTTATTTTGCTTTTGCTTACATAATTTTGAAGTAGAGTAGTTATCGCTTCACTTGTCGGTATCTCTTCCCATAGAGAAGCGTCAATAGAACTTTCGATACAAATAAAAAGTTTTTGAGTGGAGGTTACCCATCTCAATTCACCTTTTACTCCTTCATCTCCCTCGCCTATTGGTTCTGCCTGAGCAAAAGTCAGGCGAGTAAAGTTTTGAACTAATGCCCTTTCTGACAAAACATATTCATCAGAGTCCGAATGGTTTAGACCTGTGTCTATATTTATTGAACTGCCATTGATTTTTACCCATTTTTGACCTGCTTCATTTGATGAGTAAAAAACAAAAAAGTCATTGGTAATAACATTCAAATATCCGTCACCGTTTATATGGTTCGTTTCTGAAGGATATGTAGCGGTTCCTTGATAAACATTGCTAACTCCAAGTGCGGTTATTAACTGTTGTACGGTTATATCCGAACTCAAAGGAAGATTTGCGATTTTTCTTGTTTTTTCGACGAGATTAGAGCGTGTGTAGTCTACATACGACTTTACCGTTTTATTTTTTACGGGATTGTCGCTTGTACTCGACATCTCGCCGTCAACACGGATAATATGTCTTTCATCATCACAGCAAGCCGTGAAATCGGTTTTTATATACCTGCCTTCATCAGCATCGTATACATACCAGTAGCCGTCATCACCGATATAAGGCAAAGACTGCTGGGTAATTTCGATGTTGTCGAGAATGGTATTCAAAAACCTTTCGTAGCGCAGAAATTCGGAGTTTTGTTTGTTTGCAAAAAACTCTGTTTCTTCGGCAGAGGGTAAAACGATAAAATAGTCAGAGTCTGTATGGTAAATCTCACCATCTGATGAAATCGCCTTTATCTGTGCCTTTACTACACCCGATTTAAAAATATGTTCTTCTACAATATTCCAAGTAAGAGTTGTGGAGGACTCTCCTACTGATTTTTCAAGAAGAAAGTAATTACATGTACCGTCATCGAATGTGAGGTACAGCCTGTAAATAAAAGTTTCATCCGATATATCAAGGATTTGAAACTGTTTTTGAGAAGCATTGTTATCGCCTGCGAAACCGATAAAACGCTCTCTTTCGGGAATTATCATTTTTCCCGATTGAATTGTAATCATAATTACACCTCCGACTATAGCAAAACAAAAAAAGAAGTTGCATAACAGTATGCAACTTCAAAAAAATTTGAATATTTTATTTTAATAATGGTTTGAGATATTCACCCGTGTATGACTTTTTGCACTTTGCTACTTCTTCGGGAGTGCCACAGCATACTACCGTACCGCCTTCGTCTCCGCCCTCCGGTCCGAGGTCAATAATATGGTCGGCGGTCTTGATAAGTTCAAGGTTATGTTCAATTACTATTACGGTATTTCCGTAGTCAACAAGTTTGTGCAGAACATCAACGAGTTTATGCACATCGGCAATATGAAGTCCCGTTGTCGGCTCATCGAGAATGTATATCGTCTTTCCTGTCTGGCGTTTTGAAAGTTCGGTGGAAAGTTTGACACGCTGTGCTTCACCGCCCGAAAGCGTTGTTGCAGGCTGTCCTATCTTAATATATCCTAAACCGACATCGCAAAGTGTCTGCAATTTTCGTGCAATTTTCGGCATATTTTTGAAAAATTCAAGTCCTTCTTCAGCCGTCATTTCAAGCACATCGTGGATATTTTTTCCCTTATATTTTACTTCGAGGGTTTCGCGATTGTATCGTCTGCCCTTGCATTGTTCACAGGGAACATAGATATCGGGCAGAAAATGCATTTCGATTTTGAGAATACCGTCGCCCTTGCAGGCTTCACATCGTCCGCCTTTGACATTAAATGAAAATCTGCTTGCCGAATATCCACGCATTTTTGCATCCTGTGTTGATGCGAAAAGTTCACGGATATCGGTGAAAACACTTGTATATGTTGCGGCATTCGAACGCGGTGTTCTACCAATCGGACTTTGGTCGATATTTATCACCTTGTCAAGGTTTTCGATGCCCTCAATGCTTTCAAATTTGCCGGGTGTTGTCTTTGCTTTGTTGAGTTTATTTGCAAGTTGTTTGTATAAAATTTCATTTATCAAAGAAGATTTTCCCGAACCCGAAACACCGGTAACGCAAACGAACTTTGAAAGTGGAATATCTACATCTATGTTTTTCAGGTTGTTCTGTTTTGCACCTTTTATCGTGAGTTTACAGCCGTTGCCTTTTCTACGCTTTGTCGGAACGGGGATAGCACGCTTTTTGGAAAGGTACTGTCCTGTTATCGAATTCTTGCATTTTTTGACATCTTCAAGCGTTCCGCAACAAACGACCTCGCCACCGTGAATACCTGCACCGGGACCGATATCGACTATCGTGTCGGCGGCTTTCATTGTGTCTTCGTCATGTTCGACCACTATAACGGTATTGCCTATATCACGAAGGTGTTTCAGCGTTGAAAGCAACTTGTCATTATCCCTTTGATGAAGTCCGATAGACGGCTCATCAAGGATATACAATACGCCCATAAGCGATGAGCCTATTTGAGTAGCAAGGCGGATACGCTGATTTTCACCACCCGACAGGGTAGAGGATGCACGCGATAAAGTAAGATACGGTAATCCGACATTTTTTAGAAAAGTCAATCGGGAAACAATCTCTTTTATTATCGCATCGGCAATCATGTGCTCTTTTTCGGTTAGTTTTATTGTAGAGAGAAAATCAAGGATTTTCACAACCGACATATCACACATCTGTGAAATATTTATCCCGCCGACAGTAACGGCAAGCGAAATATCGGACAGGCGTTTTCCGTGACAATGTTCGCAGGGAGTTTCCATCATAAAACTTTGGATTTCATCTTTTATCCACGCGGAAGAAGTTTCTTTAAACCTGCGTTCAAGGTTGGGAATAATTCCCTCAAATTCGCGGTACATTTCGCCCGATTGGAACAAAGATTTTCGTACCAAATGGAGTTTTTCTCCGTTTGTGCCGTAAAGGATTTTGTCAATTACATCTTTGCTCAAATCTTTCAGCGGTGTATCAAAATCAAACTTGTATTTCTTTGCAAGTCCTTCGAGATACATGTGTGCAATGGTATTTCCGTCCAAAGCCCAGCCCGATGCCTTTATACCGCCTTGGGCAATAGTTTTCTCGTAGTCGGGAATAATCAAATCGGGGTCGACCTTCATAAACACACCGAGTCCCGTACATTCGGGACAAGCACCGAAAGGAGAGTTAAACGAGAACATTCTCGGAGAAAGTTCATCAATACTTATCTGATGTTCGGGGCAGGAGTAGTTCTGCGAAAAGAGAATTTCTTCGCCGTCTACTATGCTGATAAGCACAAGACCTTTTGTCAGTTTTGAGGCGGTTTCGATAGAGTCACAAAGGCGTGAACGGATATCATCCGACACAACAAGACGGTCAACGATAATTTCAACACTATGTTTTTTGTTCTTTTCGAGGTCGATTTTTTCGGACAGGTCATAGATAATGTTATCGGCACGAACTCTTACAAAACCTGACTTTCGTGCAGAATCGAAAACATTTTTATGTTCGCCTTTTTTTGCCCTTACCACAGGCGCCAAAACCTGAAATTTTGTGCCTTTTTTCAAACTCAGAACTTTGTCCGCAATCTGGTCAACCGTTTGCTTTGAGATTTCTCTGCCGCAGATAGGGCAATGAGGTATACCTATCCTTGCATAAAGCAAACGAAAGTAATCGTAAATCTCGGTTACCGTGCCGACTGTGGAACGCGGATTTTTTGATGTTGTTTTTTGGTCAATCGAAATAGCAGGCGACAAGCCCTCGATGGTATCAACCTCTGGCTTTTTCATTTGTCCCAAAAACATTCTCGCATACGACGAAAGCGACTCGACATACCTACGCTGACCTTCGGCATAAATCGTATCGAAAGCAAGTGACGACTTACCCGAACCGGAAAGTCCCGTCAAGACGACTAATTTGTCCCTCGGTATCTCGACATCAATATTTTTGAGATTATGTTTTCTTGCACCTTTTATGACAATTTTGTCAATAGACATAATGTACCTCTTGAACAATAGATAAATAGTGAATAGCCGTGTGGCTATCCACTATTTTTAGTTTTGATATTTCTAATATAGAATTATTCTGTTTCGGGCTCTTCTTCAGGCTCTACATAAGTATTGTTCATAACCTGTTCGAAAACTTCGCCCGACATTTTTTCGTGCTTCATAAGGTAGCCTGCTACCTCGTGAAGTTTTGTCATATTTGCGTTGAGGATTTCCTCGGTCTTTTTGTATGCTTTGGTAATAATCTTGTGAACTTCTTCATCAATTTTTGCAGCGGTTTCGTCGGAATAGTTTTTCATCTGTCCCATATCACGACCAATGAAAACTTCGTTGGAATCCGAGCCGTAGTTGATAGGACCGAGCAAATCGGACATACCGAATTTTACAACCATACTTGTTGCGGTTTTGGTGGCCTTTTCGATATCGTTTGACGCACCTGTGGAGATATCTTTGAGCACCAAGGCTTCGGCAACACGACCGCCGAGGTCAACGATAATTTCTTCTTCCATTTCGCTCTTTGAACGATAGGATTTATCTTCAGTCGGCAACGGCATTGTATATCCGCCTGCCATACCTCGCGGGATAATGGAAATCTGATGAACGGGGTCCTGTGTATCGCAAACATGGAAAGCAATAGCGTGGCCTGCTTCGTGATAAGCGGTGAGTTTTTTCTCTTTTTCGCTCATTACTTTTGATTTCTTTTCGGTACCGACAACAACCTTGATTGTTGCTTCTTCAATCTCCTGCATGGTGATTGCTTTTTTATTCTTACGCGCAGCAAGAAGAGCCGCTTCGTTTAGAAGATTTGCAAGGTCTGCACCGGTAAAACCTGCTGTGGTCTTTGCGATAGTACGCAGTTTTACAACGGGTGACAACGGTTTTTCGCGAGAGTGGACTTTCAAAATAGCCTCTCTGCCGTTGATATCGGGATAGCCGACCATAACCTGGCGGTCAAATCTGCCCGGACGCAAAAGTGCGGGGTCTAATATATCGGGGCGGTTAGTTGCCGCTATCATAATAACGCCTTCGTTTGCACCGAAACCGTCCATTTCAACAAGAAGTTGGTTAAGTGTCTGTTCGCGTTCATCGTGGCCACCGCCCAAGCCTGTACCACGCTGACGGCCTACGGCGTCGAATTCATCTATGAAAACAATACAGGGGGAATTTTTCTTTGCGGTATCGAACAAATCACGAACACGGGAAGCACCGACACCGACAAACATCTCAACAAAATCGGAACCCGAAATTGAGAAGAAAGGAACTCCTGCTTCGCCTGCAACCGCTTTCGCAAGCAAGGTTTTACCTGTTCCGGGAGGGCCGACAAGCAAAACGCCTTTCGGAATACGCGCGCCCAAAGTATTGTACTTCTGCGGATTTTTCAAAAACTCTACGATTTCTTCGAGTTCTTCTTTTTCTTCATCGGCACCGGCTACATCGTCAAATGTAGTCTTTTTCTTTTCGTCGGCGCTGTTTTTGAACTTTGCTTTTCCGAAATTCAGTTCTTTTCCGCCAAGTCCGCCACCGCCCATTTTTCGCATAATGAGCAACCAGAATACAATCAGCACAACCACAAGAATAATTGTCGGAATAATCTCAATCCAGAACGAATTGTCACTACCCTGAACAAGGTCATATTTCATCGGGGCATCTTTGTGCTGTTCGTTATATTTTGTTATATCTTCTCTGATATCATCCCAGAATGTTGTCCAGTCCATCAGTTTATGCTTAATAACTGTATCATCGGTAAGTGTCATTTCGAGAGCACCCGAACCACCGTTTACCGTAAACTCTTTGACCTTCATATCGTCAAAGTAAGACACTATCTCGGAGTAGGTATGAGTATCCGTATTTGAATTCGAAAAAATGAAAGTCATTGCCAAAATCAAAATAATCGGGATACCGAGATATAAGAGAAGTCCTCGAAATTTAGGACCGTTTGAATTTCTGTTGTCCAATACTTTTCACTCCTTATGTTAGTATTGATTTATCTTGAAAAATTATGAGTAAACACTCGGTTTTAAAACACCTATGTAGGAAAGATTGCGATAATGCTCGGCAAAATCGAGACCATAGCCGACGACAAATTCATCGGGGACTTCGTAGCCGACATAGTCTAATTCAACTTCTGTTTCACGGCGTGAGGGTTTACTGAGCATTGTGCAGATTTTTACGGAATTAGCATTTTTTGCAGCAAAATACTGCTTGATAAACGCCATCGTGTTACCGCTGTCGATAATATCTTCAACGATAATTACATCCGCATCTGTTATCGGCTGCGATAGGTCTTTCAATATATTTACTCTGCCGGAACTTTTTGTATCCGCACCGTAACTTGAAACACACATAAAGTCAATCTTACACGGTGTTGTAATCTGCTTTAACAAGTCAGCCATAAATACGACGCTGCCTTTTAAAAGTCCGACAAGTATGATTTCTTTTCCTTTGTAATCTTCGTCTATCTGTTTTGCTATACGCACAACAGCCTCTTGAATTTCTTCCTCGGACAATAATACTTTTTCTACATCCTTATGCAAAATCAAAATCCCCTTTACCCTCATTATTTTTTAATATTTTTACAGCCCTTTTTGTAGTCGGGCTGATTTTTCCCTGTAATGAAACTCCGACCTTTTCAGCCCACAAAACAGTTGAGCCGTTTGCGACGACCAAAAGGTTGTTTCGGATTTCCTTTGGTATTTTCATTTCTATCAGCAATTTTCGAAAAGGTTTCGTCACTTTTCTGTTTGGCAAGGTGAATGTATCGCCTGCTCTTTTGTGACGAACAACAGTTTCATCTGTGATTATATCACAGTCAATCAAATCATTTGCGAACAGTTTATGAACTTTTTTTAATTCTTCTTTGGAAAAATATTGAATTTCTTGCAAAGAATTAAACGGGCATTCAAAATCATCTGTTTCGGCATTCTCCTTTACAATACGCAGGATTTTCTGCGAGCAAACACAGGAAAAACCGTTTTGAAGATTAACGCTCCCGCCCCTTTTCATCGCCGAAATGATAAGTTCAATATGGCTTGTCTGTGCATCAGCACCGATCTCCTTTATCAATTTCATCAAAGCAAATTTCAGCACGGCTTTATCAAGCGATAAAAGTTTTTCACACGAATATCCGTATTCGGTTTTAGCAAGTTTTAATTCTTTTTCTGAAATTTCGGACAAATATTTATAGGTATCCGTCATAGAAGAACAAAACCGCAAAACAGCATTTTCAAAATCTTCGTTTATCTCACGAAAAACAGGCATAGCGTTGTGGCGAATTTTGTTTCTGTTATAATCATCGCAAAGATTTGTTGAGTCGGTAACATATTCAAGGTCGTTTTCTTTGCAATATTCCTCGATTTCTTCACGAGTAACACAGAGTAACGGACGGATAATGTTCCCTCTTTTTATCGGAATACCGCAGACACCTTTTATCGACGAGCCGCGGCAAAGATTGAACAAAACCGTTTCGGCGTTATCGCTTGCGTTGTGTGCTGTTGCAACCTTTGCACCTAATTTTTCAGACAGTTCGTCAAAAAATCTGTAGCGTTCATATCTACCGCAAAGTTCTTCGCTGATTTTGTTTTCTTCTGCCTTTTTCCTAATGTCCACGCTTTTGACAAAAAGTTCTACACCGTACTTTTCACACAAAGAACGGACAAAATCTTCGTCTCGTTGTGACTCATCACCACGCAGGTTGTGGTTAAGGTGAGCAGCATATACAGTCAAATTATATTTTTCTTTTATCGAAATAAGAAAATGCAGTAAAGATACCGAATCGGCACCTCCCGACAAAGCAACGATAACTTTATCACAATCGATAAGCAAAGCATTTTTAAGAATGAAACTTTCTGTCTTATTCTTCACTTCTGCCCTCCGAGCCGGTAAAGCGCATAAATTCGCCCTGCCAATGAAGGTCAATATTTCTTGTTTCGCCGTGACGGTTCTTTGCTACCTTACAGACAGCCTTGTCAATATCGGGTGCATTTTGTGCAGTCGCGTCGTCCTTTGCATAGTAGTTCTCTCTGTAGAGGAAAAGAACGATATCGGCATCCTGCTCGATAGAACCCGAATCACGCAAGTCGGAAAGTTGAGGAATGTGGTCGGAGCGTTGCTCGCTTGCACGGCTCAACTGCGAAAGACAGATAACGGGAACATTAATCTCTTTAGCAAGGATTTTCATATTTCGTGTAATCTCGGAAATTTCCTGAACTCGGTTGTCGGTTCTTCTCCCGCCGTTTGACATCAACTGCAAATAGTCGATGATAACAAGGTCAACATTCTTTTGCCGCCTGAGTTTTGCTTTTATTTCCGGCACGGTGATACCGGGAGTGTCGTCAAGATAGAGATTTGCTTTTGACAATACATCTCCCGCTTCACTTATTCTTCGCCATTCTTCGTCGTTGAGTTTTCCCGTGCGCAGTTTTGTACCGCTGACAAGGGCTTCGCTTGCCAAAAGTCTTGATGCAAGTTGCTCTTTTGTCATTTCAAGCGAGAAGAAAGCAACGGTTTTTCGAACAGTACAGGAAACATGTTTCGCGATATTAAGTGCAAAAGAAGTTTTTTCCATACCGGGACGGGCGGCAAGAAGAATAAGGCCGCTTCTATTGAGTCCCGTTATTACTCTGTCAAGGTCACCGATACCGGTTGAAATCGGCTTTACGGACTCGTCTGCCTTGTTGAGTAAATCGAGTCTGTCAAATGTCTGGAGCAAAACTTCGGATAGTCTTTGAAGTCCCTGAACACTTCGTCCTTTGCGAATGTCGTATATTCTCTGCTCGGCGGAGTCAATCAGCATTTCGGGCGGGACTTCGCCGTCGGACGCATCCTCGATAGTATCTCTCGATGCGGAAATGAGCATACGAATTTCGTACTTTTCCCTGACGATTTTTGCATATTCTTCGATATTTGAAATAGACGGACAACTCTCGGCAAGACTGATAAGGTAAGTTTTGCCTGTTGCTTCGTCAAAAGATTTGTCCATTTTCAGAGTTTCGAGAATTGTGACATAGTCGACAACTTTGCCCTGTGTGAACATCTTTACCATTGTTTCATATATCAACTTGTGGGTGGAAACATAGAAATACTCCGATGTCGGCAGAATTTCATATATTCTTGTAATAGCATCGGCATCCATCAGTACTGCTCCGAGTACCGCCTGCTCTGCAGCCGGAGAATACGGAAGTTTCAGTCCATCGTAGCCGGATGTGATTTTTGTATCAGCCATAATAATTTTCCTTTATCTTTTACGGATACGGCAATTATTCCCCTTTGACTTCGATAATAATGTCAGCCGTAATTCCCGAATAGAGTTTAATTTCAGCCTTGTATTCACCGCAGGTCTTTATTTCTTTTTCAATAGTGACCTTGCGTTTGTCAACATCAATGCCCTTTTGTTTTTTGATTTCGGTGCTGATTTCCTTTGCTGTTATACTGCCGAAAAGTTTTCCTTCTTTTCCTGCTTTTGCAAGCATAACGAACTTTTCGCCTTCAAGCATCGCTTTGTTTTCTTTTGCGTTTGCGATTTCTGTATCGGTCTTGAATTTCTTTGACTGCATAGCGTTTTTGAGTTCGTTCATAGCCTGGGCATTAGCCTCTTTTGCAAGTCCCTTCGGGAAAAGAAAGTTTCTTGCGTATCCGTCGGATACATTGACAAGTTCGCCTTTTTTTCCGAGTGACTTAACATCCTGTAATAATACTGCCTTCATTTTATAGTACCTCCTGACCTGTTAATACATTGATAAGTTTTTGTTTTGCTTCATCAAGCGTTACATAAGAAAGTTGAGTAGCCGCCATAGTCTGGTGACCGCCTCCGCCTAATTTTTCCATAATCACCTGAACATTCACCTTACCGAATGAACGGGCTGAAATATTGACTCTGAATCTGTCAATTTTCGATATAACAAAAGATGCTTGTACCGACTGAATAGTCAGCAAATCGTCTGCCGCCTGGGCACAGATAATACGGGAATTTTTGATGCTTTCTCTTTCTACCGTAATTGCACAATGCCTTACTATCTGGGCATCCGCTACAAGTTTGCACTTTTCTTTATAATCCTCAAGCGAATTTGAGAAAATATCCCTGACGGCTACGGTGTCGGCACCTTTTTTCCTAAGATACGCCGCCGCTTCAAAAGTACGCACACCAGTTTTTACAACAAAGTTCTTTGTGTCGAGCATAATACCCGCAAGCATTGCTTCGGCTTCATCGTGAGTAAGGTTGTCATCACCCAAATATGAAACAAGTTCGGTAACCAACTCGCAGGTTGAAGACGCTGTCGGCTCGTGGAAGAAAATAACCGCGTTGTCGATATGGTTAACCATCTTTCTGTGGTGGTCGATAACAACAATCTTCTGACATTTTTCATAGACTTCTTTGCTCTCGACAAAGTCGGGATGGTGGGTATCCACTACGAACAAAAGGGTTTTTGCACCGGCGTACATTTCGGCATGGTCGCCGGAAATGAACATCTCTTCGTTTTCGTAGTTCTCTTTTTTCAGTCTTTCTATCGTAGACTTTGCCATAGATTTGTCGACATCGGTGACAATATAGCAAGGCTTTTTGTATCGTTTTGAAATGGTTGAATAAAGACCTACGGCAGAGCCGATACAATCGAGGTCGGAAAAGCGGTGTCCCATAATAAGAACCCTGTCGCAGTTGAGAATTGCATCTTTTATCGACTCGGCAACAACTCTGACACGGACTTTGTTCGTTCTCTCTATTCCTTTGGAAACGCCGCCGTAAAACTCGTAGTCACCATGGTCAAAAACGGCAACTTGGTCGCCGCCTCTGCCCAAAGCCATATCAAGTGCTTTTTTGGCATCATTTGCGCTGTCTTTGAGGTTATCGCAGTTTCTGCCGATACCCATAGATATCGTAGCATTTTTGCCGTTATAGGATACCTGACGCACTCTGTCGAGAATACGAAACTTTTTATTTATCTGCCCTATTAAAACCTTTTCATCAAAAATGATGAGATAGCGGTTATCGGACAGTTTTCTGAAAATCAAATTATATTTTGTCGCCCAATGAGAAAGCACACTCTCGACTTTAATCATAACGCGGACTGCTTCTTCCTCATTATCTGCAGCAAAATCTTCAAAGTTATCAAAAACAGCAAGGGCTACGGATTTCTTTGTATCCTCGTAGTTTTGCACCATGGTTTTGTAGTAGGTGTTATCAATAAAAGTCAGCATAGTGCCGTCTTTTACTTTGTGGGCGTAGGCTGTGTACTGCCTGTTGTCAAAAGAAAAATCAATCTGCGGTGACTTTGTGCAATTTTTCAAATCAATATCGGGGATGACAGAGGCGATATTTTCATTCGTCGGTTCTTGCATTTCAAAGAAAGCATCCTCGAATTTTTTGTTAAACAGCAAAATCTCACCGGCCTCGCCTACTACGACAACAGGGGTTTTGAAACTTTCGAAATATTTTTCGTCAACCTCGTAGTCAGACATTACGGAATCGTTTACTATTCTTTTTACATATTTGCGAAAAGACAGCGTCATAACAAGCACAAGTGAAAGTGCAACAAGTGACACTCCTATTTCAACAAAAAACAGTACTTTGCTGTAAGAAAATGACATAAATGCCATTGCAAACAACAGCACTACGAAAACCAAATATACGGGCATTACTGTCCATACTCTTTTTTTCATACCAATCTCCAATAAATTGCCCTTATACCTCCATAAGGATAGGAAGTATCATGGGACTTCTTCCTGTATCTTTTACTATCAGTTTTGCGACTTCGTCTTTGATACGGTTCTTGATAGTTCCCCACTCGTGAACATTTCGTCTTGCACAGTTTTCAAGGACTTCGAGTGACAAAGCCTTGATTTCATCGAGCAGGTCTTCACTTTCACGAACATAGACAAAACCGCGGGATACTATATCCGGACCACTGATAACATGGCCGTCGTAAACATCGAGAGAAGCAACAATGATGATAAGTCCGTCCTGACCAAGGTGCTTTCTGTCACGCAGGACAATGCTTCCGACATCGCCTACACCGAGACCGTCAACAAAAACTTTTCCTGCGGGGACTTTCTCGATTTCTTTCATATAGTCATCGCAAAGTTCAACCTGACTTCCGATATCGCCGATAAAGATATTCTTTCTGCTCATACCGAGCGATAAAGCGATATCCATATTTTTGCGAAGATGTTTCTGCTCGCCGTGTGCGGGGATAAAATATTTCGGCTTTACAAGGCTTTGAATAATTTTCAGTTCCTCAACACAGGCGTGTCCCGAAACATGTACTTCGTACATTGACTCATAGACAACCTCGCAACCGCGTTTGAGAAGTTCGTCAACAACATTACCGACAGTTTTCTCGTTACCCGGAATGGGGTTAGCGGAAATGATGATAAAGTCACCTGTACCGACTTCGACTTTTCTGTGGTCGGAATATGCCATTCTCGACAAAGCAGACATCGGCTCGCCCTGTGAACCTGTGGTAACAAGAACGATTTTTTCAGGCGGGTATTCTTTGAGTTTGTCTATATCAATAATCAGATTTTCCGGGACTTTGAGATAGCCGAGTTCCTTTGCTACGCTCATATAGTTGACCATACTTCTGCCCGAAAAAGCAACTTTTCTGCCGTATTTTTCGGCACAGTTGATTATCTGTTGTACTCTGCTGATATTCGAAGCAAAGGTTGCAATAATAATACGGTTATGCCTTGCACGCCTAAACAAGGTGTCGAAAGAATCCGAAACGGTTTGTTCGGTGGGGGTGTAACCGGGCCTTTCGGCATTTGTGGAGTCGGCAAGAAGTGCCAAAACGCCTTCATCACCGAGGCTGGCAAAACGGGAAAGGTCTATCATACCGCCCGACATCGGGGTGCAGTCTATCTTGAAATCTCCCGTGTGAACAACAGTTCCCGCGGGGGAATGAACAGCAACACCGACAGCGTCGGGTATAGAGTGGTTTACATGGATAAGTTCAACATTAAAACAGCCTAATTTTACGCTGTCGCCCGCTTTCACGGTGTTAAGCGAAACCGAATTTTCAAGGCTGTGTTCTTTTAATTTGTTCTCTATTAGACCGACAGTAAGGGGTGTACCGTAAATCGGAACATTGATTTTTGACAGAAGATACGGCAGTCCGCCGATATGGTCTTCGTGTCCGTGGGTAATGACAACGCCTTTGATTTTTTCTTTGTTTTGCTCGATATAGGTAAAATCGGGGATAACCATATCAACGCCAAGCATATCACCGTCGGGAAAAGCCATACCGCAATCAAGTATGATTATATCGTTTTCACATTCAAAGAGAGTGATATTTTTTCCTATTTCATTAAGTCCGCCTAAAAATGCAATTTTAATCGGCGGTTTTTTTATCGGTGTTTTCTTCGTTTTGTTGTAAGTTTTTGTTGTCTTTACCGTTTTCTTTGAGTTGTAATTTTTAGTTTGTTTCGAATTATTTGTATTTCGTTTTGACTCTTTTTTGACATATTTTGTCTGTTTATTATCGTTACTCAAACAAAAACTCCTTTCTTCTTAATTGTTTTATGTAAGACCTTTTGCGCCAAAGGTCAAAAATTACAGTTTCCGCAGGGAAATACTCCCCTATCATATTTACACATAGTATATTTTACATTATATTGCTGTCAAGGTCAAGTATATTCGCGAATAACTTTTACCATAATTTATGCAAAAAAACGCCGATTTTTATGTATTATTCTAAACTTTTCAACGCTTTGTCTTTTGTATCCGATAATTCATATTATTGACCGATAAAAAAGTCCTAAACAAATGTTGCAAACTCAAACTTTTGTGGTATAATATAGGGTGGTAAAAAACGGATGGGAGTATTCGTGTGAAAAAAGTCGATATTTTTACCGACGGAGCCTGCTCGGGAAATCCGGGGCCCGGCGGTTGGGGTGCCATCTTACGGTACAAAGAAACTGAAAAAGAAATTTCGGGCGGGGAGAAACTTACAACCAACAACCGTATGGAACTTATCGCCGTTATCTCTGCTTTAAAACTGCTCAAAGAGCCCTGCGAGGTTACTCTTTACTCTGACTCGCAGTATGTCTGCAACGCGCTCAAACTCGGCTGGGCAAAAAAGTGGCGTGAAAACGGCTGGATGCGAAACAAAAAAGAAAAAGCCCTCAACGAGGAACTTTGGGAAGAACTTCTTAATCTTTGCGACTATCACACGGTAGAGCCCGTTTGGGTAAAAGGTCATAACGGCCACACGGAAAATGAACGCTGCGACATTCTTGCCGTTAAAGAGTCGCAGAAATTTCAAAACGCATAGGAGTATCTGAAAAAATGAGAAAAATTTATGCTGACAATGCGGCTACCACCGCACTTGATAAAAGAGTTTTAGACGCGATGATGCCATATCTTACTACGGTTTACGGAAATCCTTCAAGCCTCTATAAAATAGGAAACGAAGCACAGTCCGCCGTCGAAAGTTCAAGAGCAAAAATAGCCGGACTCATCGGTGCAAAAAGCCCTAATGAAATCTACTTTACATCGGGCGGAAGCGAGTCGGACAACTGGGCATTAAAAGGCGTTTGCCACGCTTTGAAAAATCAGGGCAAAAACCATATTATTACAAGCAAATTTGAACATCACGCGATACTTCATACCTGCAAAGCACTTGAAAAAGAGGGCTTTGAAGTTACCTACCTCGATGTATATGAAAACGGTATCGTTCATCCTGTTGATGTTGAAAACGCAATAAAAGACACCACAGCAATAGTCAGCATTATGTATGCAAACAACGAAATCGGCACTATCCAGCCGATAAAAGAAATCGGTGAGATTTGCAGGAAGCACAAGGTTGTTTTCCATACTGACGCCGTACAGGCTATGGGAAATGTTCCCATAAATGTTGAAGAACAAAACATAGATATGCTGTCACTGACAGGACACAAATTTCACGGACCGAAAGGCTGTGGCGCTCTCTATATCAAGAGAGGTATTCGTCCGCAAACGCTGATTGAAGGCGGAGCGCAAGAACGCAACAAACGAGCCGGAACAGAGAATGTAGCGGGTATTGTCGGACTTGCGACAGCACTCGAACTTGCGATAAATTCTATGGAAGAACGCACGCAAAAACTTACAAAAATGAGAAACCGCCTTATCGACGGATTGCTTAAAATCGAGCGTTCACGCTTAAACGGCGACAGAGATAAACGACTCGCCGGAAACCTTAATATGTGCTTTGAAGGCATAGAAGGCGAAAGTCTGCTTCTTATGCTCGACCTAAAAGGTATCAGCGCATCATCAGGCTCTGCATGTACTTCGGGAAGTTTGGACCCAAGCCATGTGCTTTTGTCAATCGGACTCCCCCACGAAATTGCTCACGGAAGTATGAGATTGTCTTTCTCTGATGACAACACCGAAGAAGACATTGACTATATACTCAAAACCGTTCCCGAAATCGTTGACTACCTACGACAGATGTCACCCCTTTGGGAAAAAATCAAAAAGGAAGAAAGGAACTGAGATTATGGCATATTCAGAAAAGGTTATGGACCACTTTGCAAATCCGAGAAATGTGGGTGAAATAGAAAACGCCGACGGTATCGGCGAGGTCGGCAACTCCAAATGCGGAGATATTATGAAAATGTATATCAAAGTTGAAGATAATGTTATCGTTGACTGCAAGTTCAAGACTTTCGGCTGCGGTGCCGCTATCGCAACTTCGAGTATGGCTACCGAACTTATCAAAGGCAAAACCATTGACGAGGCACTAAAACTTACAAACAAAGCGGTTATGGAGGCGCTCGACGGACTTCCGCCCGTAAAGGTGCATTGTTCCGTACTTGCAGAGCAGGCTATCAAGGCGGCTTTGTCCGACTACTACACAAGAAAGGGCATTGACCCCAAACCGATAGTCGGCGAAATCGGTGACTGCTGTCACGACGGCGAATGTGGCTGTCAGGAATAATCAGGATAATAAAAGGACCGACCTTGAAAAAGGTCGGTTTTATATTTTATTCAAATAAATCTTTGACATCGGAATATCTTTCATCATAAATCTTACTTAATCCGCTGTTAAGAAATTCATATTCCAATTTGCAAATAAATTTTGTATCGTTGAACAGTCTGTAAACCGTTACCAAAAGTCCTCCGATATCAAGATTTTTTGCATCGCCTGTAACAGCAGTTGCGATAAGGTTGCTTGATGACGCAATAATATTTGAATACATTATTATTTTTCTTGTCCTTGCCTGATATAGTTCAAAGGAATATTCAGAGCCATCATCGGTATATAGCAATTTACAACCATGCACTATTGAAATAATATAGTTGATAAGTACAGAGATACCTGCCGAAACACCTGCTTTTATAACATCGCCTGTACTGATATATTTTGTCAGCGACTCAACCATACTTTTATCAAGTACCAACCCCGCGCCGGGAAGGCTTATTCCACAAGGTGTATATAAATCCGTTGCTATGTGAATTAACTGTTTTATTACCGCAGCAACAACGGATTTTATATCTCCGTCTAATCGCTTTATTGCAGCACCCAGCATTTTTATTGTACCATCTATACTTTTGCCTACTTTTGTTCCGATACGAGGATTTTTAATGAAAACATCATAATTGACATGGTATGTTTGTAACTTGTTTGTGGTGATTGTATTTGTGAGGATATTTGCTGTACCGAAAACCAATCCCAATACAGGATCATGCCCTAAAGTTGAAAAACGATGATTTTTTGCACCTGTAAATATTCCCCAATTTACACCAACAAACCCCGTTGCGTCATATGGTACACCTCTTGTAGTAATGATAGCCTCTAAAGAAGCGTACAAATTATTTACTTTAGGTGCGTTTCCCTCGCTGAATTTGTTTAATGTTTTTTCTTGTGTTTCGTGCAGTTTGTCCTCTCTGCCGCCTTTTTCGTTTGCTTTTTCATTTGCAGTCAGTTTATTTAATACTATCCATCTTGCACATTGAAGCATAACCGCAAAAAACAGAAAACCCACATCTGCTCCCTGTATTCTGGTTTTTTCTATGAACTTTTTCTGCACAAGTGTATAATTGCAGCCATACTCACTTATTGCTTTTTCAATATCCTCATCCGTAAGAATATTTTCATAGTAACTTTCCATACTTTCGGCTTCAGTTACTTTGTTTTGCTCTCTTGCGACAAAAGAAACTTTGTTTTCGTTTCTTTGATTATACAAATCTTGAGCCTTACTCATCTTTTTCGCTCCCCAACCGTTTCAAAAGGTATTCATCAAAGTCTTTTCGTGCTTGTTCTTCCTGCGGAGTAATTACACTGTCGGCAAGAATAATCTCATCAACATCTTTGCTGAATTCTATAAGTGTTTCTATACCGACACCATCCAAATAAGAAGTTACTCCCTCAAAAGTCATTTCGGTATCGTTTGAAATTTCATACATTTTGTTCTTCAAAGCATCCGGTAAATCTTTGTTCTTTAAAATACTGTCTAAATCAAACTGAATTTCCAACATTTCGCGTTCACCGATATCACCGTTACATCTCGCAAAATAATATGAAATAGCCGTGGCGGCAAGGCAGAAATTCGTGTATTTTTTGATATAATCGGATGCCTGAACTTTTCCTTCTTTCAATCCATCCTCAAAAGCAGAAAGTTTCGCTTCCAAAAATCTTGCATTTTTCTTATCATCTATGTAAGTCAAAACCGCTACCTGTGTTTCCTTGCTTTTTTCACGGACTACTGTAGTACCCTTAACGACACTGTCTTTTGCAATGATTACGCCTTTTTTTGCAATCTGCACACCTTTTACCGCGTATTCACCGCCTTTTTTTGCAAGTATTTCACCTTTTTCAAGTACTTTTTCTTTTTCGGGGAGCAAAGCCGTGCCTTTCTCAATAATGTTCTTCATTCCCGAATATACTTTCTTCTTTTCACCGTTGTTTTTTTGTCCTAAATCTTTGATATTCATAAGCAATCTTCTTTCATGTTTTCTACATTTTTAGCGTATCACACAATTTACAAAATATCAATATTTTTTCATAACATTTTCGATTTGCAAACAATAAAAATGACCGAGGAGTTCTCACTCCACGGTCATTTTATATAGAGGTTTACTTTTCTTTCAAAAGTTTGTTTAATTCGTCCATAAATGTATTGATATCTTTGAACTGGCGATAGACGGAAGCAAAGCGAACATAGGCAACTTCGTCAACATTTTTCAGTTGTTCCATACAAAGTTCGCCGATATTTTTCGAAGTTACTTCGCGGTCTAACGATGACTGCAAATGGCTTTCGATAGAGTCAACCATATTTTCAATCTGTTCGATGGAAACAGGGCGTTTTTCACACGCACGAAGAAGTCCGCCTGTCAGTTTGTTGCGGTCAAAAACTTCTCTTGATTTGTCTCTTTTGACTACAATAATCGGCACGGTTTCAATAACCTCGTGAGTTGTAAAACGCTTTGCACATTTTAAGCACTCTCTGCGACGACGAATACGCTCGCCCTCGTCGGCAGGTCGAGAGTCGATAACCTTGCTTTCTTCATAACCACAATACGGACACTTCATACAGAACACCCCACATTTTGATTTTATATTTCGATATTGAAATTATAACACAAGATATGGAAACTTCAAGTTATAATTTTGTAACATATAGTTACAGGTTATATATATTTTCGATATCTACTCAAATATTCGCGTAAAAAATCAATTTGTGAATTATTTATAACTTTTGTGCATACTAATTAGCGAGGTGTTCATAATGTTCAAGAAAATTAAGCCATATATTATTTCTGTTGTAATCGCCCTTGCCGTCGGCGGACTTTCCGCTCTTGTAACAATGCAGAATATGAATATGTTCGACGATATAAATATGCCGCCTTTGTCTCCACCGTCAATACTTTTTCCGATAGTTTGGTGCATACTTTACATCCTGATGGGCATATCAATGGCAAATGTCTATGTTTACCGCAAACGAAACCTGAAAGCAGAGAAAGACTCCTTAAAACTTTATTCACTCAACCTTATCTTCAATTTTGCGTGGAGTATATTCTTCTTTAATTTCAGAATTTTCTGGTTCTCGTTTATCTGGCTTGTAGCACTATGGGTAATAATTTTGCTGATGATAATTAAATTTTGCAAAGTATCAAAATGGGCAGGGTTGCTGCAAATACCCTATCTTTTGTGGGTGACTTTTGCAGGTTATCTTAATCTTTCAATAGCATTGATAAACTAAAAAAAGTTGGAGTTTCTCAACTCCAACTTTTTTATTTAAGTAAGTTTTGAATATTCGGAAAAGGCTCTAATGCGCGGTACAAAATTCCGTGGGTATGTGCAATCAAAACACCGTAGTTTACTATATCAACGCCCTGTTCTTTTGCACTTTCTATGCGGTATTTCATTTCCTTTTCGTTTAGCATACAGCCACCGCAATGAACAACGAGCGCATATTTTGACAAATCTTTTTCAAAACTTTGTCCCGATGAAAATTCAAAGTTGAATTTCTTTTTTGTGTAACTTTCAATCCAGTTCGGGATTTTTACCGAGCCGATATCATTGCATTGGCGATGATGAGTACAGCCTTCGCTGATGAGAATAGTGTCGCCGTCTGAAAGTTTATCAAGTTTTGACGCACCTTTGACAAGTGTTTCGAGGTCGCCTTTGTATCGTGCAAAAAGTATCGAAAACGATGTCAGCATTATACCGTCGGGTACGATTTTCGAAACCTCACCGAATGCTTGAGAGTCGGTGATAACGATTTTCGGCTTTTTTGATAATGATGACAAAGTGTCAAGTAAAGTCTGCGGTTTTGTGCATATCGCGGTCATATTGTTGTCGAGCAGTTCACGAAGCACCTGCTGTTGAGGCAGGATTATTCTGCCTTTCGGTGCAGACTCATCTATCGGAATAACAAGCACGGCAATATCGTCTTGCGTAAGTAAATCGGCAACAATTTTCTTTTCGGTTTTTGCAGACGCAGCAAACTTTGCAAGCATTTCTTTGAGCGTGTTTATGTTTTCATTTGTCTTTGCGCTGACATAAACAGTATTCTTCGTTTGTTGTCTGTCGGTTATCAAATCGCATTTGTTATACGCTACTATATACGGGATTTCTCGTTTTTTTACATCTTCCAAAAAATCGTTGTCTTCTTTTGAAAGTCCGACTGTCCCGTCAACTACCAAAACGGCAATATCCGTTTGTTTTAATATCTCCTGCGTTTTCTCAACACGAAGCAGACCGAGTTCGCCCATATCGTCAAACCCCGGTGTGTCGATAATGACGACAGGTCCGAGGGGCAAAAGTTCCATAGCCTTTTTCACAGGGTCGGTTGTAGTACCTAAAACATTGGAAACAACCGAAAGTTTTTGCGATGTTACGGCGTTTACAACACTTGATTTTCCTGCATTTCTTTTGCCGAATAAACCAATGTGTGTTCTTTCTCCTGAAGGTGTATCATTTAATCCCATATTTAAGTCTCGCTTTCCTAATTATTAATATATTCTCTATTTCTTTGTTAAAACCTTAACATTCTTTTCTTATAAATCCTGGTGCATCACCTTTATCAATAACTACCTTTGCTCCAATTGACAAAAAAGTATCCTCTAAACTTTTAATATGATCTGCCGCTTCATTTCCTGAAATAGCTTTGTTATCATACAAAGTATATTTTGCTCTTACTTCTTTTGGAGATAAATTAGGCATGACAACATTTGCACC
>JAZLJE010000061.1:0-13888 GCA_045617705.1 Ruminococcus sp. | reverse complement strand
CGACACATTCACGATATTTTCTTTTGTAATTCTAACTTGTGGGGGCATAAACTCAACTCCATAACAAATGTTATATAACATTTGTTATTATACCACATATAGCCTATTTGTCAATATATGAACGCAAAAAACTGCAACGATTTCTCGCTGCAGTTTTATAGTTATATTACCTCTACAGGAATTTCCAGTTATCTACATCGAAGACGCCTTTTGTTGTTATTCTTAACGACGGAATAACGGGCAAACTCAAGAACGACATCGTCATAAACGGGTCAATATTCTTGTTACATCCGAGTTCGTATGCCTTTTTGTGTGCATCGATTACTTTTTCATTTACTACGGAAAGTTTTTCTTCGGACATAAGTCCGGCAATTTCAAGCGGAACGAACGACACAACTGCGCCGTTGTTAACTATTACGATACCGCCCTTGTTGTCGGCAATATAGTTTACGGCTGTTGCCATATCGCTTTCGCTGCAACCGATAACGATAATATTGTGCGAGTCGTGGGCAACGCTTGTTGCGACTGCGCCCGACTTGAGCATATATCCCTTTACAAAACCGATACCGATATGGTTGGTTCTGTTGTGGCGTTCAATACAGGCAATCTTTAAAATATCGTTATCAACATCAATCTTGTTTGCTGTGCCGAGATTTTCGGTTACGATTTCATTTTCGACTATTCCGAGAAGTCCCAATTCCCCGGTTGTTTCAAACGACTTTTCAGTTACTCTGTCAAGATTGAAAGTATTGTGTGCTTTTTCGACCAAGTTTTTGTCAATCTTCGGCTCTTCGAAATCTTTGAGAGTTTTTTCAAAGACGACATCACCGCTTTTGATTACCATTTCTATATTGAAATCATCAAAATTGTCGATAACTGCTATATCGGCAAGATATGATGGGGCTATAGCGCCCTTGTTCTTCATACCGAAATACTGTGCGGCATTTATAGACGCAACCTTTACGGTAATAAGGGGGTCTGCGCCGTTTTTTATAGCCTTTTTGATTATATAATCAATATGACCGTTATAAAGCAAACCGTCGGGATGTTTGTCGTCTGTTGCAAACATACAGCGAGAAGCATATTTTTCGCAAAGCAAAGGCATTAAGGCAGCCAAATTATTTGCCGCTGTACCTTCTCTTATCATAATGTACTGACCTTTTCGTACTTTTTCAAGAGCATCGGAAAAGTCGTAACATTCGTGGTCGGAAAAAATCCCCGCGGTAATATAAGCATTGAGCAATTTCTTTTCAAGCATAGGAGCGTGGCCGTCGACAGTCTTGCCGTTTACTTCGGAAAGAATGATTTTTGACAAAACGCTTTCGTCATTATTTACTACGCCGACATAATTCATCATTTCGGCAAGTCCAAAAACTCTTTCATTTTCGATATAAGGGAGCATATCTGTATATTCCAAAGGTTCGAAATTTTCTTCGTTCTCACAGGCAGGAACACAAGACGGCAACATAAAGCAAACATCAAGAGGCAGACCTTCTGTTGCCTGCAGCATATAGTCAATACCCTGTGTACCCATTACATTTGCTATTTCGTGGGGGTCGGTTACTACGGTGGTTGTTCCGTGAGGCACAACGGCACGAGCAAATTCGCATGGATTTACCATTGAACTTTCAAGGTGAATATGTCCGTCGATAAATCCGGGAAGAACGATTTTTCCTGTCATATCGTATTCTTTTTTGCCGTCGTACTCACCTATTCCGACTATATATCCGTTACATATTGCAATATCGCCTGTCAGAAGTTCATTTGAAAACACATTTACATAGGTAGCATTTTTGAGAACTACATCAGCCTTTTCCTTTGATAAAGCAACAGAAATCTTTTCTTTTTTAAGGGATAAATATTCAGATAATTTTTCTAATTTGGAATTATTCATAGTATCACTCCTTCGCGTTTTATTATATCACTCTTTTTTTCTCTTGTCTATAATTTTGATATCTATACCAAATAATACATTGACACAAAAAGGGCTTTGTAATAAAATAACAAGTATATTCGGAGGCGTATTATGGCTAAACACAGTATGGAAAAGGCGAAATCGGGATATAATGTTCGAAACTCGATAATCAACTACTATCTTCTTTTGATGTTCACATTTTTTCCTGTTTTCTTAACAAATCAATATGCTCACGCAAGAACGGATAAATTTGTACTTTTTATCGTCCTGTCAACTCTGCTTATCGGCAGTGTGCTTATTATTTCATCAGTTTATTCAAAAGAAATAGCACAGGGTAATATGACAGCGAATGAAGAAGTCCCATTTACAAAACTTTCCGCTACCGACATCGGTATGCTGTTATTCTTTTTCTTTGCTCTTATCTCAACTGCTTTTTCGCAGTATCCGCTTGACTCACTCACGGGAAATGCCGGCAGAAACAACGGACTTATACTCATTTTTCTTTACACCGCCGTGTACTTTATTCTCACACGGTTTTGGTACTACAAAGACTACCTTATTATCGGGTATCTTGTCTTTTCGTCTTTTGTTGCTTTGCTTGCAGTACTGCACTTTTTCTATATTGACCCCTTTGGACTTCTTTCGGGTTACTCTGCGGAAGTTGCAAAAGATTTCGGCACTACTATCGGCAACAAAAACACAACCGCTTCTTTTATGTGCCTTTTCCTGCCTGTTGCGATAACGGTTTTCGTGCTTGCAAAGAAAAGATTTATGAAAATCCTATCGGGAATATCTGTTTTTTGTGCATACACGGGAATTCTTGCCGCCGACAGCAACTCGGGCTACCTCGGTATGTTCGCAATTTTACTGATAATGCTCATTGTCTTCGTCGGCAAATTTGAGTATATCAAAGAATATATGCTTGCTTTGTTCATTGCATTTGCAAGCGGAAAAGTTCTTCGACTCTTCTCACTTATAATGGGCGACAACTCAAAGCCGTTTGAACAAATTGCAAAATTCCTTATTTACGACAACCGCTCGTACATACTCGTAATTGTCCCGCTTTGCATATATCTTCTTTTGCTCCTTTGCAAAAACGGGGTTTCTGCTCACTATCCGAAAAGAATATTAAGAGTGGCAACAATAATCATTGCACTTTCGGTATTCGGATACTTGCTTTACAAATTCATTTACTACTCGGTTTATGATACGACAACCGACCTCGGCTGGGAAACGAAGTTATTCCGATTTAACGAAAAATGGGGAACTCACCGCGGGTTTATGTGGATAAACGGTGTCAAAGAGTTCTCGGACTTTAACTTTTTCAATAAACTTTTCGGTTCGGGACCTGACACTTTCTTCCATGTTTTTGAGCCTTATTTCGATGGACTTCTCAAATACGGGGATTCTTCTACCGACTGTATTCACAGCGAATATCTCAACTACCTTGTGACACAGGGAATTCTGGGGCTTTTGTCATATCTTTTGATACTCCTTTCCACTTTGGTTCGTGCTTTGAAAAAATCAAAAGAAAACCCGCTGACACTCGTTTTTCTCTTCCCTGTTTTGTGCTATGCAATTCAATCTGTTGTAAATATTTACCAGCCGATAACAACTCCGATTTTATTTATTTTCATTGCGCTTTGTGAAAATCTTTGTCGCGGGACATATCGGGAAAATGTGGTTTCTCTGTAATTGAATAAAAAACAAAACCCTGCTTAACATAAAGTTAGGCAGGGATTTTATTTTTCTAATTCAGAATTATTTACCATCTTTTTTCGGAACATCTTTAAGCGGTACTACAGTACCGTCGGGATATTCAACATCGACATTATCAAGTTGTTTTGAAAAGTTTTCGCGAAAATTTTTCAGGTACTGTGCGTAGAGTTCTTTTTGAAGTTTTTGTTCCTCTTGTGTGAGTCCTTGTTCACGCTTTTTCTTTGCCAAAGCATTTATTCTTGAGAGCAATTCGTCAGCCATTGTTTACCTCCTTCAAAGAGTCAAGATAGTTTTGCAATATAATCGACGCGGCAACTGTGTCTACCGCTTTCTTTCTTTTCTTTCCGCGAACATCCTGTTCGGACAAATAGTTATGAGCGGTTATCGTTGTACCGCGTTCATCTTGCATAGCGGTTTTTATCCCCGACTTTTCGGTGAGTTTCTTAGCAAAGGCTCGTGCGTTTTTTGCACTTTCGCCTTCGGTGCCGTCCATATTTTTCGGCAAACCGACTACGATAAGTTCGGCTTTATTTTCCTTTGCAATCTCGCATATTTTTTCTATCAATTTTTCTTCGTTATACTCAAAAATCGTTTGAAGCGGAGAAGCAAGAAAACCCGTTTTATCACAAATGGCAAGTCCTGTTCTGGCTTTGCCCAAATCAACAGAAATGATTACCATACAAACACCTCGAATATATAATACCATAAATTTACAAAAACGCAACCGGAGGTACACCGTGAAAGAAGTCACAAACTCAAAAAACAACATAATATCACCGCAGACAGTACGATATATTTTCACGGGGACAATCACCGCCGCTATCGACCTTTCTGTATATATACTGTGCTTTGAATATCTGCCATTATACGGCACAACGCTGACGGTTGTATCTACCATAAACGCCTGGAGTTTTTCGACTTTGTTTTCGTTTTTCGCTAACAAGTTTTATGTTTTCAAAGGCGTGTCAAACAGGAAACTTATCTATGAACTCGGACTTTTTCTTTCGGTACGGCTTTTATCGCTTTTGATGTCGGTTACTATGATGATACTGCTGATAAACTCGGTTGGAATAAACTTTTTTATTGCAAAAATCGCAGTCAGCACACTTATAGTATCTTTTAACTACATTATGTCGCGGATGCTGATTTTCGGCAATCAAAAAGCAATATGATTTATTTCTAATATAGAATTAAAATAAAAGGTTTATGACACAGACAAAATGTCATAAACCTTTTTTATACTAATAATACTTTAATTCTACCGTTATACTGTTTCGTACAAAGTCTGCACCGTAGCCAACATTCTCCATATCTATTGAGTAATCCGAGAGCATATTGTTCACGATTTCGATATATGTGAAAAAGTACTGGGGTGACGACGAAAACAACAAATCAACAGCCGAGTCGAAATCGAGATATTCGGGATCAATATAAAACTGAAAATACTCCTTTTGGTTCTTTGCACATTCGTACAAAGAGTCAACCACATCCGCCCCGTCAAAGTCTTTTAGATGAGCACATTCGCGTACATAGTAGTTGTAGGCTACGCTGTCGCATTTGGGTACAAACATATTTATCGTTGCGGCATCTTTTTCTTCGGTTCCGCAGATTTCTTCTTCGCTGAATTTGTCAAAAGTTTTAGAAATAGTATGGTCGTTTATGAGTTGTTCTTCGCTTATGTTGAGATAATTATATACCGTATACTCGTTTTCCATATCGTCCCAAGTTACATCAACATAGTACCAATCTCCGCCCAGAAGAACACAGTTCCACATATGGAGTTGTTCTTCCCCCGAACCCATAATGCAAACGGTATCAACGCCGAGTGAAGAAAGCAAAAATTCAAAGGCACGGGAATACCCCTCACATACGGCAAGATTTTTTACCAATGCACCGTAAACATTGTAGGCTTCGAGATTATTTATTTCCTGTGTTTTTGCTTCGTCTGTATCATAAGCACATATCTCACGCAAATAATCATGAACTGCTTTTTCACGCTCGTATTCATTTAAATCGCTTTCGATATTATCAAAAAATTCGTTTGTTATTTCTACAAAAGAATTTTGCATTTCCAAAATTTCGCTCGGTGAAAGATAGGAATACACCTGCACGGCAGTGTAATTTAATGCATCATACTTCCAATATCCAAAGGATGTTGAAAGCCAGAAACATTCGGGATTATCGTCCATAAACGCTTTTATTACTATTCTGACTTCGGCTTCGCTCAAAAGATAATCTTCTATTACAACCTGTTTTGTTTTATAACCTTCTGTGTCTTTATTCGATGAAATGAAAAAGCAGGACTCGCGAAATCCATCGTAGAGTTTTTTCTCATAATCGTTTGAAAGCATTTTGTATGAATATTCAGTTTTACTCGGTGTGTAATACTCACAAAATGTAAACCGGGGTTTACTTATTTCTGTGTATGAACTTTTGCTCTCTTTGTCCTCGCTTGTTTTAGATATAAACGATTGTTCGATATATTCGTACAGTTTGCACGATGACAAAGAAACCGCCATACATATTATCAAGATAAACGAAACTGCTGTTTTAGCAAATCTTTTCAAAAAAACACCTCGGTAAATTTACTCTCTGTAATCAATCGGTAAGGTAGCAACGGCGTTGAGGTCAAGTTCTGCTATATTGCCCGACAGATACTCATAGTACCCCTGTGAGCCGACCATAGCACCGTTATCTCCGCACAAAGAAAGTTCGGGCATATAGAGGGAATATCCCCTGTCATTACACTCTTTTTCAAGTCTTCTTCGCAAAAGCGAATTTGCGGATACTCCGCCTGCTGTTACAAGGGTTTTTACTCCCTCTTTTTCTGCGGCTTTGAGAAAGTTTTCAACCAAGCAATCGACTACCGCTTTGCGAAAAGAAGCACAGACATCGGCTTTGTTATATTCTTCGCCTTTTTGTTCTTTGTTATGAAGCAGATTTATCACTGCGGTTTTCAACCCCGAAAACGAAAAGTCGTATTCATTGCCGGAAAGTTTCGGATGCGGAAAATCATAGGCGTTTTCATCGCCGTTTTCGGCTATTTTGTCAAGTTTGATACCGCCCGGGTACGGGATACCCATTGTTCTTGCCGCTTTGTCAAAGGCTTCGCCTGCGGCATCGTCACGGGTTTTGCCGATAACTCTCATTTTCGTATAGTCTTCAACCATAACGATATGGCTGTGACCGCCCGACACAACAAGGCACAAAAACGGAGGTTTTAATTCATTATGTGAAATATAATTTGCTGCTATATGTGAACGCAGATGATGCACGGGAACAAGCGGTTTGTTCAGTGCAAGAGAAAGTCCCTTTGCAAAATTTACGCCGACAAGCAAAGCGCCGATAAGCCCCGGTGCAAAGGTAACTGCTATTGCATCAATATCGTCAAGGGTGATTTCGGCTTTTATAAGAGCCTCGTTTACTACGCCGACAATACTCTCGGCGTGACGGCGTGAGGCAATTTCGGGAACAACGCCACCGTAGAGTTTATGCTCCTCGACCTGTGTTGCAACAACAGACGATATAACCTCTCTGCCGTTTTTCACAACTGCACAGGCTGTTTCGTCACAACTGCTTTCTATGGATAAAATCAACATAATTCTTCCTCAAAATACTTTGTATATAATATTGCATCCTCTTTCGGAGAGGAATAATAATCTTTTCTTACCGTAACTTCGGCAAAGCCGAATTTTTCGTAAAGTTTCTTTGCGGGGAAATTCGAACTTCGAACTTCAAGCGACAAAAAACGCAGGTTTTTCTGTTTTGCAAGAAACAAAGCATCTTCGATAAGTTCGGACGCAATCCCCTTTTTTCTATGCTCTTTGCTTACCGCTACATTGAGAATATAGCCTTCGTCTACAATGATATTTATTACTATGTAGCCGACAATTTGCTTTTCTTCTTTTGCGACAAACAAAAAGGAGTCGTCCTTCATAAGTTCGCTGTGGAAACTGTCGTAACTCCACGGATTTGAAAAGCATTCGCGTTCAAGATAGGAAACTTCACGCAAGTCTTCTTCGGTCATTTTTACGATTTTCATAGCGTTTTTATCAACTCGCTTACAGCGTAGTACAACTCATCTCTGCATTTTCTATACACGGTTATATCACCTAAAAAAGGGTCGCTTATCCCTGTATCAAGGTCGTAGATATTGTCAGAAGGTTTTCTTTTTAATACCCTTATATATTCTCTCGGTATGCCCAAAGAATTCAAAATCGGAACACCGTTTTCGTTCATCAACACAAAATAGGTAAATTCGTTAAGATTTAGCGACGGCAAAAATCGGGAACGGTGAGATGAAATATCAATACCTTTTTCTGCCATAACTTTTACTGCGTTGTCAGAAGCATTTTGTCCCATCGCTGCGGCAAGTCCGGCAGACTCTGCGTACATATCAATCCCTTTTTCTGCACAGATAGAATTGAAAATCGCCTGTGCCATCGGACTGCGACAGGTGTTTCCCGTGCAGATAAAAAGTACCTTTTTCATTCTTTACCTCCTTACTGTTTTGCGTCATACCATGTCTTTCCGACAGATGCTTCTGCTACAAGCGGTACAGAAAGTTTTGCGGCATTTTCCATTTCTTCCTGCAAAAGCATTGCTACTTGCATAGACTCATACATCGGCGCTTCGACGATAAGTTCATCATGCACCTGCAAAATAAGTCGGGCACAGAGTCCTTCTTCTTTGAGCCTTTTGTCAACTCTTATCATTGCTATTTTGATAATGTCGGCGGCTGTACCCTGAATAGGCGCATTTCGTGCTACCCTTTCGCCGAATGCTCTTGTGTTATGATTTGATGCGGAAAGTTCGGGCAGATAGCGTCTTCTGCCGTAGATAGTTTCAACATAGCCGTCCTTCTTTGCCTTTTCAATTATATTCTGCATATAACTGTCGATAGACGAAAAATGTTCAAGATAAGATTTGATATAATTTGATGCTTCTTTGACAGATACTCCGATATCTTTTGACAAAGAAAACGCACCGATACCGTAGACTATACCGAAATTTACCGCTTTGGCTCTTGAACGCATAATCGGGGTTACCATATCAAGAGGCATATTGAACACCTGCGATGCGGTTATAGAGTGGATATCGTCGTTATCTATAAACGCTTGTTTCATATTTTCGTCACCCGATATATGAGCAAGCACACGCAGTTCTATCTGCGAATAGTCGGCGTCTATCAAAACGCAGTCTTCTTTTGCCATGAAAAATCTGCGCAGTTCTCTGCCGACCTGCGTTCTTACGGGAATGTTCTGCAAATTCGGTTCGGTTGAACTTATTCTTCCCGTTCTTGTTTCGGTCTGGTTAAAGGATGAGTGAATACGCCCGTCTTTGTCTGCTTTTTCAACGAGAGAGTCGCAGTAGGTAGACTTGAGTTTTGCCAGCGTTCTGTACTCCAAAATCAGCGAAATTACAGGATGATAATTTTTCAGTTCTTCCAAAACTTCGGCGTTGGTGGAATACCCGCTTTTCGTCTTTTTCTTTGCAGGAAGTCCCAAATCTTCAAACAAAGCACGTGAGAGTTGCTTCGGGCTGTTTATGTTAAATTCATAGCCGACAAGTGAGTATATTTCACCCTCAAGCGAAGTTACACGCTGTGTCAGTTCTTCACCGTATTTTTTTATCCCCTCTACATCGACCATAAACCCGATGTTTTCCATTCGGGCAAGGACTTTTGCAAGTTCAATCTCCATATCGTGGAGAAGTTCGTACTGTCCGTACGCTTCTATACGAGTGCTTAATTTTTCAACAAGCAAAGGCATTTTGTGAACGCAGGACAAGAACTCGTCATCGCACATATCGAGTTCGATTTCATATTCTGCCAAAAGCCTTTCTAAATCATAACTTGATGATGATGGGCTTAAAAGATAGGCGGCAAGAGAAATATCAAATTCGATATTCTTGCACTCAAAGCCCTTTTTATCGGCATAAGCAAAAACGGGTTTTGTTTCGTAAAGATATTTTTTGGCATTTGATAAAAGGATTTCTTTTGCTATTTCTTCACCTTCGCAAATAATGACTTTGTCTTTTAGTGCAAAGGCGGTTTTTACCGGTACGCCGTTTTCAAAGTAAAAATAAACATAGAGGTCTTTTTGATTTAATAATTCTATTGTAGAATTATAATTAGCCGTTTCGACCTCAATTTTTACTTTGTCGGATTTAATGCTTTCTTTAACTTCGACTTCATCGAGAGAAAGTTTTTTGATAAGTGAGAAAAGTTCAAGCCGTGCCATAAGTCGAGAGGCTTCTTCCCTTTTCATATCCGCTACTTCGTAAGAATTTATATCTGTATCAACCGGGGCAGTAAGGCAGATTTCACCGAGCATACGACTCATAAAAGCGTTGTCTTTTGAGTCGAGCAGTTTCTTTCGCATACCGTCTTTTATGTCGAGTTCTTCGATATGGTCATAGATATAGTCGATACTGCCGTACTTTGTGATAAGTTCGGCGGCACCTTTCGGACCTATTCCCGCAACACCCGGTATATTGTCGGAAGAGTCGCCCTGAATAGCCTTTATTTCAATCAGTTGTTTCGGAGTAACGCTGTATTCTTCTTCTACGATTTCGGGAGTATAGAGCATAGTGCCGTTAAGATTTTTTGCGAGTCTGACGGAAACTCTTTCGTTGACAAGTTGCAAAGAGTCCCTGTCACCCGTTGCAATAACACACTCGTTACCGCTGTCAAAACACGCTTTTGACAAAGTACCTAATATATCGTCAGCCTCGTACCCTTCGCAGGTAACGATTTTATATCCCAAAAGTGAAAGCAAGTCTTTTAAAACGGGAAGTTGCATAGCAAGTTCATCGGGCATACCCTTGCGGTTTGCCTTGTATCCCGCATACGCTTTGTGTCGAAAAGTCGGGGCTTTTAAGTCAAATGCTATTGCAACACGGTCGGGCTCTGTGTCCGCTTTGATTTTTTCGAGCATAGTCAAAAAACCGTAGATAGCATTTGTAAACATTCCGTCTTTTGTAGTAAGCGGTTTTATCCCGTAGAAAGCACGGTTTAATATTGAATTTCCGTCAACGACGAGTAATTTCATATTTTATACACCACACTTCCGGTTATCCAGTTTGTTCTGTAAAGGCGCGGTACTCTCTTTGATACTGCACAAAGAACTTCGTAACTTATCGTATTTCCCCAACGGGCTACATCTTCGGCAGTTGGTTCACCCTTTTTTCCGTCACCGAAAACGACAACAACATTTCCGATTTTCACATCGTCAAAGTCGGTAACATCGAGCATAGTCTGGTCCATACATATTCTGCCCACAATCTTTGCTTTGAAACCTTTTTTCTTTTCTGTGTCCCAAACAAACATATAGCCGTCTTTTGCATAAGAACGGATATAGCCGTCTGCATAGCCGACAGGCACGGTTGCGATTTTCATGTCTCTTTGTGCTGTAAAAGTTCTGCCGTAACTTACGGTAGAGCCTTTTTTAATTTCCTTGACATTGGAAACAACGGTTTTGAGCCTCATAGCAGGGCGTAAATCGAGTTTTTCCTTAACCTTTTCACACGGTTCATATCCATAGAGTATAATGCCTGCTCTGACCATATCGAGATATGTATTTTCGTAATCGATTATTGCACCCGAATTTGAGCAATGTTTTATTTCAAAATCAATACCGACTTTTTCAAGTTCATCTATTGCATGGGTAAAGCAGTCAAATTGTTGTTTCGTAAACTGCACGCCGTCTTCTCCGTCATCTGCTACCGCAAAATGAGTAAAGATACCCTCGTTTATGAAACAAGCGTTGTCACAAACGGGTTTTATTTCTAATATAGAATTATTATCCCTTGGGAATTCCTGACACATAAAGCCGATACGACTCATTCCTGTATCAAGCTTTATATGAATTTTACATTTTACTCCTGCTTTTTGTGCTTCCTCTTTGAGCATATCTGCGTATTCTTTGCCGTAGACCGCTTGGGAAACATCAAATTTTGCAAGGTCTTCTGCCCTGTTTGGCGGAGTATAGCCGAGGATAACGATAGGCTCAAATATCTTTGCATTTCGAAGTTCCAAAGCCTCGTCCAAGTTTGAAACAGCAAAAAAGTCAACGCCGAGAGTTCTGTATAACTTTGCAAGTTCAACAGCACCGTGGCCGTAGCCGTCGGCTTTTACTACACAGCAAAGTTTTGTTTTCTCGCCTATTCTGCCTTTTATCTCTTCAAAATTATGCTTTATCGAGTCCATATTTACTTCTGCCCAAAGGCGTCTTGTAAAAATTTTTTTGTTATCCATAACATCCACTCCAAAATTTCTCTTTATATATTATAGTATAATACATTTATTATTACAAGTTTTTAGTATGAATTTTTACTCGAAATTCACTAAATGGCTTGCAAATCACATAAAGTTTTAGTTTTTTAAAATTAATTTTTTATTGCAATGACATAAAGTTTATGGTATTATATGACTGTTATTATTTAGGAGGGGTATTATGTCATCAAAAACAATTACCATTCTCATTGCTTTTTGTGTATATATGCTTCTTATGATACTCATAGGTGCACTATGCTCGAAAAACAACAACAATGAGGACTACTTTCTCGGCGGCAGAGGCTTAGGCTCTTGGACGGCTGCACTCTCTGCACAGGCTTCGGATATGTCCGGTTGGCTACTTATGGGCTTGCCCGGTGCTATCTACGCCGCAGGTACCGGCGAAGTCTGGATTGCAATAGGTCTTCTCATCGGTACGGTGCTTAACTGGTTTATCGTTGCAAGAAGGCTGAGAAAATACACTATCGTTGCTAACAACTCGCTGACTATTCCGAGTTTCTTTGAAAACCGGTTTCACAAGGGAACCGGGATACTGAAAATAGTTTCTTCTTGTATCATCATCGTTTTCTTTGCGGTATATACGGCATCTGCTTTTTCATCAGGTGCAAAACTTTTTGCTAATGTTTTCGGTACAGGCTCATCTGATACAAAAATGTACCTTATCGGTCTTATTATTGCGGCTGCGGTTATTCTTATCTACACATTCTTGGGCGGATTTAAGGCTGTTTGCTACACCGACTTCATTCAAGGTATGCTGATGCTCGTTGCTATTATGGCTGTTCCGATTATCGCTTATATGGGCGTTACAAACGACTTTGGCTCACTTACTAACGCTCTTTCCGAAAGAGGAATTGCAGACCCCGCTGGCTACTTGAGTTTTATGAAAGATTCAGAAGGTAATCCGATTTCTTTTGTTTCGATTATTTCCAACCTCGGTTGGGCACTCGGTTACTTCGGTATGCCTCATATTCTCGTTAGATTTATGGCTATCAAATCCGACAAGGAAGTTAAAAAATCAAGAATTATTGCTATTGTCTGGGTTATCATCTCTCTTACGGCAGCATCTTTGCTCGGTCTTATTGCAAGAGGATATCTCCCCGAAGTTCTCGAAGACAGCGAAAATGTTTTCATAAAAACCATTCTTTCGATTTTTGACGGCAATTTCGTTCTCATATTCATCGGCGGTATTTTCCTTTGCGGAATTTTGGCTGCTATTATGTCAACAGCAGATTCACAACTTCTCGTTACCGCTTCGGCTGTGTCAGAAGATATGTATAAAGGCGTAATCAAGAAAGAGGCTACCGAAAAGAAAGCACTTATGGTCGGCAAGGTTGCTGTTGTTGCAGTTGCTGTTGTTGCTTTTCTTATCGCTCTTAACCCCAATTCAAGCATTATGAATCTTGTATCAGACGCTTGGGCTGGCTTTGGTGCTGCTTTCGGTCCTATCATCCTTCTCTCCCTGTTCTGGAAGCGTTTCAACCTCGCAGGTGCTGTATCCGGTATGGCAGTCGGTGCTGTTACCGTTATCGTTTGGGACTATCTCCCGATAATAAACGGCGACACAATCGGAAACACAACAGGTCTTTACTCCCTCGTTATCGGCTTTACGCTTGCGCTTATTGTTGCGGTTATCGTTACCCTCTGCACCAAAAAGCCTTCACAGAGAATTTGTGACGAATTCGAAAAAGCAAAGACTATTGATATCTGATTACTCAACAACTGAATTTTGGTCGGTGTGTTATGCACCGACCTTTCTTTTTGCCTAATTTTTCTTTATGCAATTAACAATTACACGATTTTTACCAAATACTACAAACTTGTTACAAAACACAATATATAGTGTTTTTCTTTTAAAGAACCACAATAGATTGGATAATTCTTTTTGGATATTATTTTTCATTTTTATTGCCATATTGCACGAAAAAATATTTTTTTATCGTATATTTTAACGATTGATT
>JAZLJE010000060.1:0-1457 GCA_045617705.1 Ruminococcus sp. | reverse complement strand
TTTGAAATAGACGAAGCCCCTCATACTTTTCAAGTTTATGGTGAATATGATGACCCTCACTTGAAAGAACAGGATAAATATAGCAATATATGTTTAATTCCTGCCGGCTCTGAAAATTATCGAATTCACATAACTTCACAGGCAAAATTGCTAAGTGTTAGTATTTTTGCCAGCATATATAAATATTAGTTCAACAGAATGTAAAGGCACATAATATGGGATATTATGATTCAAAAGGTTATTTCAGAGAAAATAACGAAGGTGGCTATGACGGTCAGGGTATATTTAGATATTCAGGAGAAGGCGGATATGATTATTGCGGAGTTTATCGTGAATCCGGTGAAGGTGGGTTTGATGGTCAGGGCATATTCAGATATCCGGGTGAAGGTGGATTTGACGGAGAAGGTATATTTCGCTATCCTCCTGACAAATGGGCACCATTTAATTAACCCCTCACGGTTTTTAATCGTGAGGGGCGTTTTTTATTCATCACTTAAATATGTTTCGATAATAAATCGCGGGCGGGCTTTTGTTTCAAGATAAATTTTCCCGATATATTCTCCGACAACGCCGATAGCAAGAAGTTCAAGTCCTCCTATCGCCCAGATTGACACCGCAAGCGATGCCCAGCCGACAACGGTTGCTCCGCAAAGAAAGCGGATAAGAAAATATAAAAGCATTACAATACTGAGCAAAAAGATGATAAGTCCGAGTCTTGTTACAAGTTTTATCGGTTTTACGGAAAGAGAAGTTATCCCCTCCCACGCAAGCGAAAGCATTTTCGACATCGTATATTTACTCTCGCCTTTTTCGCGTTTTTTGCGGTTATATTTTACGATATCGTGTTTATATCCGACAAGGGGTACCATTCCGCGAAGGAAGATATTTACTTCTTTGAATTCGCAAAGAGCGTCTATCGCCCTTTTACTCATAAGGCGAAAGTCGGCGTGATTGAAAATTACCTTCGCGCCCATTTTGTTAAGGATTTTGTAGTAACCAACTGCAGTAAACCGCTTGAAAAACGAGTCTGTTTTTCTTTCTTCTCTTACACCGTAAACAACATCACAGCCGTTTTCGAATTTATCGAGCATTTCATCAAACACGCCGATATCATCCTGCAGGTCTGCGTCTATCGAAATAATCGCGTCTGCCTCGTCTTTGAGGGTGGAAAGCCCGCACATCAATGCGTTTTGGTGTCCTCTGTTGGTAGTTAGTTTTATCCCGCGAAAGATACCGCCTTTTTCGTGAAGTTCTTTTATAATTTGCCAAGTGCTGTCTGTACTGCCGTCATCAATAAATACAATTTTGCTGTCGGGGGTTATTCTTCCTCTTGCGATAAGTTGATTGAATTTTTCGCAAAGGGTTCTTGCTGTATCAGGCAAAACAGCCTGCTCGTTATAGCACGGAACGGCTAAATATAACTTTGTCAAACTTATCACTCCATTTGGGTTATTTGA
>JAZLJE010000059.1:0-8049 GCA_045617705.1 Ruminococcus sp. | reverse complement strand
TCGGAAGACTGCTGTGCGTTGCTTCCGATGTTGATAACTATTCCCGAAAGTGCCGAAGGAAGTTTCAGCGAATAGAGGTCAGAGCCCTCGTATGTGCCGACTTTATTCATCACAGCACCCGGCCACTGGGTTTCCTGTGAGCCCCAGTAGTGAACATAAACACTGCCCCAGTTTCCGTCATCACAGACGAAAAGTGTATCGGGGTCAGAAAAATCGGAAGAGCCTGTTTCGTGTTGAGTCGGGCTTTCGCCGTATGGTGACCAGTTACCCGAATTTTTGTAGTAGATATATCCGTCACCGGGAACATCGAGGTTGTCGGTATGGTTACCACCGTTTTCGTTGAAAATAATCTTGTTGTATTTCTTGTCGATATCAATGCTGTAGACACTACCCGAAACATGGTTCATACCGACACCCGGCCAAGAAAGCGGAGTTTCGCCTTCGCCTTCCCAGTAGTATGCAAATGCACTGCATTCTTTGCCCATATCAACATAGACGGTGTTACTGCCTTCTGATGAAGTATGGGGCTGGGTATCGGGCTGTGTCGGGTCTTGTCTGTATGGTGACCAGTTATCCGAATTTTTGTTGTAAATATATCCGTTACCGGGAATATCGAGGTCACCGGACTGACTGCCGCCGTTTTCGCTGAAAATAATCTTGTTGTATTTTGTATCAATTTCGATGCTGTAAACATTACCCGAAACATGGTTCATAGCGACACCCGGCCATGTAAGAGGAGTATCACCGTCAGCCCAGTAGTAAGCGTAGGCGTCACATTCTTTACCCATATCAACATAGACTGTGTTCTTGTCCGATGAGGGAGAAGTAGGCTGTGTGGGTTTTTGAGTGGGAGTTTCTGTCGGGTCAGAGCCGATAGGCTGACCAATCGGATAAGGTACTGTATATCTTGCAAGCCATTTTTGAACAAGTGTTGCGTCTGTGATAGTAACAGAATTGTCGTTGTCGACATCACCGCAGAGGTTCTGCTCATCGCTGAATGTAATTATCCTTGCAAGTTTTTTCTGTATAAATGTAGCATCTGTGATAGTAACAGAACTGTCAAAATCGGTATCACCGAGGATAAGCGTTGAGGGAGGAGTTACAGTTGTTTGTGTAGGTTGTGTATAAGGCTGTGTTGTGGGTTGTGTTGTAGGCTGTGTCGGAGTAGTCGGGGTAGGAGGTGTGGGAGGTCCTACATTAACCCAAGAATTTGTGGAGTTGTTGTAGTAAGAATATGCCTTAAATTCAAGGTCATCTGTTTGTGAAGAACCGTTGAAGATAACCATATTATATTTATCGGTTACATCATATTCGTAAACATTGCTTCCTTCATATTGACCGACAAGTTTCATCGGTGCGCCCGGCCAAGGAGCGTTAGAGGTAGTAGTATCTTTGAGCCAAGCATAGCAGTTTGCACTGCCCCAACCTGCCTTATCCAAAAGGTAGGTGGTAGTTGCTGTCGGGAACTTAAAGGGTGTTGCTGTCGGGTCAATCTTTGTATATGTGTAGGTTACCGTGTAAGTTTTTGAGCCGTCTGTTGCAGTGAATTTGACATCAACGGACTCATCAAAGTCCATATCTGCACCGATAGAGAATGTAGCGGTTTTTGTGAATGTTACGGGGCTTGCTTTACCAATCTGGTAAGTACCGCTTTTAGCAAGGTCGTTGAGTGTTGCTGTGATAGAGAGTGTGTTTGTTTTGAACTCTCCGCCTGTGTTTGAAACAGAAACAGAGGGACCGGGTTTTGCGGGTTCTGTTTCGAGAAGGATAGTTCCGTGTGCACCGCTGTTGAATGTAACTTTTCCGCCCGATACAACTGCTGTCTTTTTGTCGTATGCGTTTGTAACAGTTGTGCCGTCTTGGATGAATTTGCCGACAGAGATAGTTACATTTGTATTGTTTGAAGCACCAATGCAGGCGAACGCGGTATCTTTGACACCGTTTTTGTCATAAACTCTTGCAAAAGCAGTACCGCTTGTGCTGTCAATTTTTGTATGTGAGCCTGCGCCGATGGCGATATGATTATTTCGAAACTGTCCGACTTTCTGCCAGTGAGCAAGAACATCTTTGTCGGTAGAAGTCCAGTTCATATCGGAACGAACAAGGTGGTCGCCTTCACCGCCGACTGTGCTGTTTAATACTTTACGGTTACTTTCATCACCGTAGAAAATCTGAATAGCACCGGGGAGAAGTTGGAAAGCAGAGCCTTGATAGTAGAGGTCGTTTCTGCAAAGTGTTGTATCGTGTGATGAAATGTATGTTAAGACATTAAAGCCGTCTTTTGTGTTGATTTTGTTTGCGTATTCGGAATATGTGTTGTTGATTGAGGAAGCGTTCGGAACACCGCCGCCGCCTGTGAATGAGAAGTTGATTTTTGAATCAAATCCGCCCTGTGAGTAGTAGTTGTCGTAGTTTACTCCCGAGCCGTAGTCTTCTGCTGTCATCCAGAAGTTATCTGTCCAGGATGCGGCATCTGTTTTGCCTTTGTTGTTCTTTCTCCAAGTATTCAAAGACTGGTTACACTGGTCTTTGAGTGCTTTCCAGGATGCGAGTTCAACGTGCTTTGCTGTGTCGCAACGGAAGCCGTCGACGCCGTACTGCTCAACCCACTGTGAAAGCCAGTATACAAGATAGTTGCGAACCGTTTTTGATTTACCGCTTGCAAAGTAGGAGTTGAGTTTATTCATTTCTGTTGTGTATCTGCCTTCTTTTGTCCACTTGTTTTTGAGGATTTTTGGCAGTTCAACAGTACTTGTGTTTTCTGTTCTGAAGTCGGGAAGGTCGCCGCCTGCCGAACGGGTAAGGTCGTCACCGCCGAGTGCGGGATATCCTGTGATACCTGCTCTAAGCCAGTCACCGCCCCACCAGTTAGACCAGCCTGATGCTGCACCTGATGAGGTGTAGTCGATACCTTCGTGATAGTGAGCGTTGTATTTCCAGTCATAGTAGAAGCCCATTACCTGGTCCCAGTTGTAGGAACTTTTGAGTGCGCCGTAACCGTACTCTTTCATATCGTAAAGAGTGTTGTAACCGGGGTGGTTCATAACGATATCAAGAACGATTCTGATACCGTGGTTGTGGGCTGTGTCTACCATTGTCTTGAATTCAGCGGCAGTACCGAAGTTTGCGTCTGTCTGTGTATAGTCAAGAGCGTAGTAGCCATGGTAAGCATAGTGCTTTATGGAGTTTGATTTACCTTCGTTTACGATAACATAGCCGTGAATCTGTTCATAAGGAGCAGAAATCCAAAGTGCGTTAACACCGAGGTTATCAAAATATCCTTCATTGATTTTCTTTGTGATACCGGCAAAGTCACCGCCGTGGAATGTAGCAACATCGGAGTTTAATGATGATGTGCTGACAATCGAGCCGTCGGGATTTTTGAGTCGGTTGTAAGAATGGTCATTTGATGTGTTGCCGTTTACAAAACGGTCAGTAAGCAAGAAATAGACCGAGGCGTTGTCCCAGGAAAAAACTTTGCCTGTTGCGCCTGTTTCTGATGTCTGTGTTTCTGCTGCTGTTGCCTGTGCTGTAAAGGCTACTGCCATTACTGAAACAACCATTGCAATACAGAGAACAAGACTTAGCAATTTGTGAAATCGTTTCATAAGAAAACTTCCTTTCAAAACAATTAAGAGCGATTTGCTCCTTTGTACTGAATTATACTATATATAATATAAAAATTAAATTCGCTAACTAAACAAAAATAAACGAATTTTTAGTGCAATTACACCATCGTCAAAATGCACAAAAATATCTCTTAAAATTTTACCAATATGAACAAAGAAATTCGTTGACAAAAGGGGTATTAGGTAATATAATTTTATATCATCATTTGATGAAAAAGCGAAAATTAAGGAGGCAGAACGTTGGAAAAAAACACTATCGTTTCTTTGAAAAATCTTCATTTCAGTTATGGAAACAATGTAATACTGAATGGAATTGACCTTGATATTTATGACAAGGAATTTATCACTTTGCTCGGTCCGTCCGGTTGCGGAAAAACTACCACTTTGCGAACTATCGCCGGTTTTATTGACCCTGATGAAGGTGATGTTTTCTTCGATAATAAGCGGATAAACGGGCTTGCACCGTACAAACGCTCCGTCAATACGGTTTTTCAGAAATACGCTCTGTTTCCTCATTTGAATGTATATGAAAATATCGCTTTCGGACTCAAAATCAAGAAACTTTCCAAAAAGGAAATTGATGAAAAAGTTAAGAAGATGCTCGCGGTTGTTGACCTCAAAGGATATGAGCATCGTCGTATAGCAAACCTCTCCGGCGGACAGCAACAGCGTGTTGCCATTGCCCGTGCTTTGGTGTGTGACCCGAAGGTAGTTTTGCTCGACGAACCTCTGGGTGCCCTCGATTTGAAACTTCGCAAGGATATGCAGATAGAACTTAAGCAAATTCAACAAAAAGCGCAGAAGACTTTTGTATATGTTACACATGACCAAGAGGAAGCGCTCACAATGTCGGACAGAGTTGCCGTTATGAACAACGGTGTAATTGCACAACTCGGAACCCCTGCCGATATATATAACGAACCCGCGAATGCCTTCGTTGCTGACTTTATCGGTGAGGCTAATATTTTCAACGGTATTATGCTAGAAGACTGCAAAGTCAGTATTTTGGGCAAAGAAATCGAATGTGTCGACACAGGCTTTGGCAACAACAAACACATTGATGTTGTTATCCGTCCCGAAGATGTTGAAGTAGTACCCGAGAGCGAAGCGCAGTTTGTCGGCGTTGTTGAAGATGCAATCTTCAAAGGTGTTCATTATGAAATGAACGTTATGGTAGGAAAATGCCAGTGGCTCATTCATTCAACCGTATGTCAAGAGGTTGGCAAAAAAATCGGTATGAAAGTTGCTCCTTTTAATATACATATTATGAATAAACTTTTCCCGACGCCGAACAACGAATTTGATGTTGAGGTTTACTATTCCGACAAGGACGAAAACACAACAACAATTCTCCTCGAAGGCAGGGAAGTTACCATTCCCGATACATATTATGAAGAAGGTACGAAACTTCATATTTCCTTACCGCCCGACGGACTTCACATCACAGGTGAAAACAGCGGTGAACTTGACGAAGTATATATTGAATCGGTTATCTGGAAAGGCGAACACAACGAGATTATCCTTGAATCCGATGAAAGAAAATGGCTGATGCAAAGCGACCAGGACGAGCAGGTAGCAACCTATGTTCCGATTTGCTTTGATTTTTCAAAAGCAACGATAACCGTTGACGAGGTAGCAAAAAATGAAGAGTAAAAAGACTTCTTATCCCTATCTTTTGTGGATGCTTGTTTTCACCATAATACCGATAGGTATGGTGCTTTACTACGCATTTACCGATGAAACGGGCAGTTTCACGCTGAATAATTTTGTCAACGCGTCCGATTACAGCGAAGTGTTTTTGTACTCACTTTTGATTGCGCTTATTTCAACTGTAATTTGTCTTGTACTTGCCTATCCGCTTGCATACAGAATTTCGCGTTGTAGTGAGAAAAACCAGCGATTGATAATTATGCTCTTGATGGTGCCTATGTGGATGAACTTCTTACTTCGCATTTATTCGTGGGTACTGATTTTGCAAAACTACGGACCGCTTGATATGATTTTGTCCGCTGTGGGTATCGACGCTACTCTTATCGGAAATTCGGGTGCTGTCATAGTCGGTATGGTGTATGAATTCCTGCCGTTTATGATTTTGCCTTTGCATACCGTTATGAGTAAAATTGACCCGTCACTTATCGAAGCGGCACAAGACCTCGGCGGAAACTCACTATATGTATTACGAAAAGTTGTATTCCCGCTTTCCGTTCCCGGAATTATCTCGGGTATTACAATGGTATTCGTACCGACAGCAAGTACTTTCCTTGTTGCCCAGTATCTCGGCGGTACACAGTTTATGATAGGTGATGTTATCGAGCGTGTGTTCCAGTCCGACCACAATACAGGCTCTGCAATAGCGCTTGTACTTATGGTAGTTATTTTGGGCTTCCTTGTATTTATGAACAAGTTTGGCGATGAGGAGGCGGTTTCGGTATGAAAAAAGTTTCCTCAAAAATTTATTTCGGCATCATTATGGCGTTTCTCTATCTGCCGATACTTTACCTTATTATTTATTCCTTCAACGACGGAAAAACTTCCGTTTGGAAAGGGTTTACTCTCAAATGGTACGAGGCGTTGTTCAACGATGCACAGATAATGACGAGTTTCTACAACACTCTGATAATCGCGCTTTTGGCATCGGTAATCGCAACCGTTTTGGGTACTGCCGCCGCTATAGGCATATATAATTTCAAAGGCGGTTATCGCTCTGCGATACAAAATATCTCAAACATCCCGATTGTTAACCCCGAAATCGTAACAGGCGTTTCGCTTATGCTTTTGTTCACATTCGCAGGAACACTTTTCGGATTTGAAATGGGATTTGTAACGGTGCTTCTTGCGCATATCGGCTTTTGCACTCCGTATGTAATTTTGAGTGTTACTCCGAGATTAAGGCAGATGGATAACTCTATCTACGAGGCGGCGCTCGATTTGGGATGTTCACCGATACAGGCATTTTTCAAAGTCGTACTACACGAACTTATGCCCGGAATACTGTCGGGACTTTTGATAAGTTTTACATATTCGCTTGATGATTTTGTAATCACTTACTTTACCCGTGGCAGTAAATTCCAGACACTTCCCATTCAAATTTACACAATGACGCACCAGCGTATCAATCCAAAGGCAAACGCACTTTCAACTTTGATGTTCGTTATCATTTTGTTGATTTTGTGCGTAATCAATATCAAAAATAAATCAGAAGATAAAAACTTAAAGAAACACAAAAACTAATTGGAGAAAAAATGAAAAGACTTTTCAGTATTTTTATGTGCCTTGTTCTTGTCCTTTGCGTTGTTCCTCTTGCTTCGTGTTCGTCTTCGGGCGGATATGAGGGCGAAGTCAATGTCTACAACTGGGGCGAGTACATCTCAAACGGTGATGACGATTCGCTTGATGTTATCGCGGAGTTTGAAAAAAGATATAACATCAAGGTCAATTACACCAACTTCGAGACTAACGAAGAACTCTACAATATCCTGACTAATTCAAATTCTTCCTATGATGTAATTATCCCGTCAGAGTATATGATAGGCAGGCTTATTGACGAGGGGTTATTAGAAGAAATAAACTACGATAATATCCCGAACTATCAGTATATTATGGATAGGTTTAGGCACCTTGACTTTGACCCTGAACGAAAATACACCGTGCCGTATACCTGGGGCGTTGTTGCCCTTGTGTATAATACCTCGATGATAGAGGAGGGCGAAATTACGGGCTTTTCGGATTTGTGGAATGAAAAGTACAAAGACTCCATCTTGATGTTTAACAACTCCCGTGATGCAACGGCAATTTCGATGCAACTTTGCGACCCGCCGATAAATCCGGGTAAAAAGTCTTTCACTCATGAAGACATTGACCGCGCAACCGACAAACTTGTTGAGCAGAAATCTGTTTTGAAAAAGTATGTTATGGACCAGGTTTTCACCGAAATGGAAAACTCACAGTCGGCTATCGCACCGTATTATGCAGGCGATATCTATACAATGATGGATAATAACGAAGACCTCACATACTGCCTGCCCGAAGAAGGCTCAAACTTCTTTGTAGATGCGATGTGCATTCCGACCTGTTGCCAGAACAAAGACAACGCAGAACTTTTCATCAACTTTATGTGTGACCCCGAAATTGCTCTTGCAAACACCGAGTATATCGGCTATGCAACACCAAACCAAAAGGCATACGATATGCTCGACGAGGAAACAAAAGACTGTGAACTCATTTACCCAAGTCAGGACTATCTCGACAAATGCTATATTTTTGCGAATATAGATAATGATATCTACTCCTATATGCAGGAAAAATTTGTCAAGGCTTGTTCGTCATCAGCCGAAGTCAGCGAAACGACAGAAACCGCAAAGTCTTCTCCTACCGCGACCGTTATCGTGTGCATTATCTTGGCGATAATCATTTTTGCGAC
>JAZLJE010000058.1:0-10922 GCA_045617705.1 Ruminococcus sp. | reverse complement strand
AAAAGCCTGGCAAAACCGAACTTCTGCTCATTGATAAATTAAAAAAATCCAACACCCCATGTATCCTCGCTATCAACAAAATTGATATGCTCAAAGAAAAGGAAGAACTGCTGTCTTCCATTCTTGACTACTCGTCGCTTTACGATTTTGATGCGGTTGTTCCCATTTGTGCAACAGAGGGTAAGGGAGTTTCTGACCTTATTGACGAACTGAAAAAACATTGTGTTGAGGGCGGTCATTTTTTTGATGACGACGCTCTTACCGACCAACCCGAAAAGGTCATTGTTTCCGAAATCATCCGCGAAAAAATCCTTCGCCTTTGCGACAAGGAAATTCCCCATTCGGTTGCCGTAGTCGTCGAAAAAATGAAGCAAAGAGAAGACAAAGACATCATCGATATAGACGCAACCGTTTTCTGTGAAAAAGACTCTCACAAAGGCATTTTGATTGGAAAACAAGGCAATATGCTCAAAAAGATTTCCACCTTTTCAAGACAGGATATCGAAAGATTTTTTGACTGTAAAGTCAATTTGCAAGTATGGGTTAAAGTCAAAGAAGACTGGCGTAACCGCAGAGCATTATTATCAAACTTCGGCTACGACAACAAGAATTTTGACTGACGCTTATAAGACGCTTATAATAAAATTTAGAAATTTTTTCTATCTACAATTTTCCCCCTATATCCGCTTTTTAAGTAGTTATAATAATTATACTGAACTATTGAAAGGCAGATAAGTATGACAAATGAGATAGATGCTTGGAACACTTTTTTCAAAACAGGAAGTGTCCTCGATTACCTTGAATACAAGGCTATTCAAAACGCAAAGGAGCCTTTGAATAAAGAGGAAGAAAATGAAATTCTCGACGACAGGTCTGATAGTACGAAAGCAGAATATCGGTGAGCAGGACAGATTAGTTACCGTTTTGACAAAATCCCACGGGATAGTGCGTGCTTTTGTCCGCAGAGCAGAGAATATTAAAAGCCCTAAGTGCGCAAGCACGGGGCTTTTGTGTTATTCAAAACTACTGATAAGCGAGAATAAAAGCGGTACATATTCTATCGAAGAAGCAGGGTCGATTGAGCAATTTGTGGGGTTGAGAAACAATATCGAAAATATGAGTCTTGCACAGTATTTTTGCGAACTTTCCATTGTGCTTTGCCCGAAAGAAGCACCGTCTGACGAGTTTCTTCGGCTTATACTCAACGCTTTATATCTTTTGTCATCACAAAAGAAAAATCCGTTGCTTGTGAAAGCGTGTGTTGAAATGCGTTTGATGGGACTTTGCGGATATATGCCCGACCTCGTTATGTGCTCTGACTGCGGTACATATCAAGACGAAGAAATGCTTTTTGTTCCAAAAACCGGAAAACTTTTCTGCAAAAAATGCGGTGATAAAAACGGCGTTATCGGAATTCGTATGCCTTTGTCCGTTGTCACGGCTTTACGCCACACAATATACGCAGATTTTGACAAACTTTTTTCTTTTGAACTCAAAGAAGAACTGCTCCCCCTACTCAATACTGCAAGCGAAAATTATGTTCAATATATGACAGACAGGGACTATCAAACCCTGCAATTTTACAAAACGATAGGAAACACGGTATGAACAGACATTACAAATCATTGGAACTCGATAAAATTCTTTGTCAACTTGCCGATGAAGCATCGACAGCCGATGCAAAAGAAGAAGCAAAAAAAATCGAGCCTTCATTCGGACTTTTTGAAGCGAATGAGTTGTTAAAACAGACCTTTGATGCGCACATGCTCATAGGTCGTTTCGGTGCGCCGTCTTTCGGCGGTATCAGTAATATCACAAACGCCTTAAGACGAGCCGAAGCGGGCGGATGCCTTAACAACAGCGAACTGTTAAGAGTTGCATCGACACTTCGAGTTATCCGAGGAGTCAAAGAATGGCGACAAAAATCGGCATCAATCGAAACAACTCTTGACAATCATTTTTCGTCACTCTACACGAACAAAAACCTTGAAGAAAAAATCACTTCCTGTGTAATCAGCGAAGACGAACTTTCCGACAACGCCTCCCCCGCTTTGGCTGATATCAGGCGAAAAATACGCGTTGCATCATCAAAAGCACGCGAAGTCCTCGACAAGATTATTCACTCATCTACATATCAAAAATTCTTGCAGGAAGCAATCGTCACCCAGCGTGACGGACGATATGTTGTCCCCGTTAAGGCGGAGTGTCGCGGTTCTGTCGCAGGTTTAGTTCACGATACATCATCATCAGGCTCTACCGTTTTTATTGAGCCTATGGGCGTTGTTCAGGCGAACAACGATATCCGTGTACTGCAAGGCAAAGAAGAACAGGAAATCGAAAGAATACTTTTTGAACTTTCTGCGCTTGTCGGCTCTTATGCTGACGAAATATCACAAAGTTACTGTTTCCTCTGCGAACTCGACCTCATCTTTGCAAAAGCACATCTTGCATACAAAATGAAAGCATCTTTGCCGATACTCAACGACAAAGGTATTATCGACTTAAAGCAAGCACGCCATCCACTTATAAGGCAGGAAAAAGTTGTAGCAACCGACATAAGACTCGGAAAAGACTATGACACCCTCGTTATTACAGGACCGAACACGGGCGGTAAAACCGTTTCGCTGAAGACGGTGGGACTTCTCACCCTTATGGCTTCCTGCGGACTGATGATACCCGCATCCGACAACAGCGAACTCTCGGTTTTCAGGCGGGTGCTTGTTGACATCGGTGACGAACAAAGCATTGAACAATCGCTTTCGACTTTTTCCGCACACATGACAAATATCATAGGTATTTTGAAACTGACAAATAAAAGCACACTTGCTCTCATCGACGAACTCGGTGCTGGCACGGACCCTGTTGAAGGTGCAGCACTTGCTGTAGCGATACTCGAAAAACTTCGTGAGCGCGGGGCAAAAATTGCCGCTACCACCCACTATGCCGAACTCAAGGAATATGCACTCAAAACGAAGGGTGTAGAAAACGGTTGCTGTGAATTTGATGTAAAAACTCTGCGACCTACATACAAACTGCTGATAGGCGTTCCCGGAAAATCAAACGCCTTTGCAATATCAAAACGCCTCGGACTCGAAGACTCGGTTATCGACAGGGCAAAAGAACTTGTATCAACTGAAAGCAGAGCCTTTGAAGATGTTGTCGAAACACTTGAAAGTCGCCGTCAAAGTCTTGACGAAGAACTCAAAAAATCGCAGGAACTCACACAAAAAGCACTACTGCAAAAGCAAGAAATTGAAAAGGAACTCGAAAGAGCAAAGCAACAAGCAAAGCGAACTGTTGAGCAGGCTAAATTTGATGCAGAGCAACTTGTATCAAAAACAAGAGCACAGGCGTATGCTCTTATCGACGAACTTGAAAAAACAAAGAAAGAAGAAAAGTTCTCTACCGAAGACAAGAGCCGTCTGAGAAAGAGCATAAAAGCACTTGAAGACGAAGCAGACCCGATAGCAAATGCAAAAGAAAACGACTACAAATTGCCGAGAAAACTCAAGGTCGGCGATAATGTTCTTATCTTTGATATTGACAAAAAGGCTGTCGTTCTTGAAGAGCCCGAAAAAGGCTCGGTACTTGTTCAGGCGGGTATCATCAAAACGAGAGTAAAACTTAATAATATCAGACTGCTTGAACAAAAGAACATAACAACCCCAAAACGCAAAGAACGAATGGTCACAAAAGATATAAACTCCATTGCCAAAAACGAAATTGATGTACGCGGGCAAACCGCCGTTGAAGCGATTATCGCCGTTGACCGGGCGATTGACAGTTGTGTGCTGACAAACACGCATATACTCACGATTATCCACGGCAAAGGAACGGGCGTACTTAGAAGCGAAATACAAAAGCACTTAAAGACTCACAAAGCGGTGTCAAAATTCCGTTTAGGCTCTTTTGGTGAAGGTGAGTCCGGAGTTACAATAGTTGAATTAAAGTAAAACAAAAATCCCACATCTTGAACAAACAAGATGTGGGATTTACTGTTTCAAGTCTTATTCTGTTACTGTTGACTGCAAAAATTCCTTATTTCTTCCGGGAATTGAAAAAGCGACATTGGTGCTGTGGTCGCCGACACGCTCAATATCAACAAGCATATTGAGGAAAAGCGTTGCGCTTTCGCTGTTACATTCGCCCGTATTCATACGCTTGATATGAGAAATCTTATACATATCTTTGCAGTCGTCGATGGCATCTTCTATCTTGATTACCTGTTCAATCTGCATAGGACTTGCCTTTTGTGAATTAAACATAGCAAAACTCAAGTCCATAAGTTCTTCCGATAAATCGCAGATATGGTGCAATTCGTTTGTTGCAGACTCGGAGAATTTCAAATTCTTTTCAATAACATTTCGTGTATATTCGGCAATATTCTCGGCGTGGTCACCTATTCTTTCCAAATCCTGAATAGCCGAATACATCGCAGCCATAACCAATCTGTCGTGGTCTTCGATATCAAGTCCGTTAATCTTTATCATATATTTTGTAATAATACTGCACAGATAGTCAATGACCTTTTCTCTTTCAAGCACCTTGTCTATTGATGACTTGTCCTTTTCGAAAAAGCCCTTAACAGCACGGCTGTAGTTCTTTTTTACGAGGTTACTAAGACGGGCAACCTCTTTTTCACATTGCAAAACAGCCATAGGCGGAGTGGTCAGGATACGGTTGTCGATAAATTCGGGAGCCATCTTGTCCTTTTCCGGGTCCTCGTGATATGGGAAAATCTTCTGCGTCAGTTTTATCAGGAACTTCGAGAACGGCATAAGGATAAGCATATTTGCAACATTGAAGAAAATATGCGAAGCGGAAATTTGGGCTTCTACTCTACCGGGAAACATTGAAGTAAACAAATTTGTCAGCGGGTCTAACAAAAGAAGTGTAATCGGCACTAAAATAACCGCACCGAAAAATGTAATCAAGAAGTTCAAAATAGCAACCTGCTTTGCGTTTCTCTTTGCTCCTGCGGCAGAAAGGAAAGCAGGCATACAAGCACCGATATTCATACCGTAAACAATGAAAATCGCCTGTTCGATATTGATAACTCCCGTAGCACCAAGCGCCATCAAAATACCGACAGAAGCCGATGAACTCTGGATAATAGCAGTAATCACAGTACCGATAAGCAAACCGATAAACGGATTATTTACAGATGACAACATATTGTCGATAAGTCCTGTTTCGTTCAATGCTTTCAAAGCACCGGACATAACCGTCATTCCGTAGAAAAGGATACCGAAACCGGCAACAATCTGACCGTAGTACTTGTAGTTGTTCTTCTTTGCGAACATAATAACAAGGACACCGAAGAAGATAAAAAGCGGAACGATACCACTCATATCAAAAGCAAGAAGTACACTTGTCATACAGGTACCTATCTTACTTCCGAAAAGAATACCTGCAGTTTGGGCAAGTTCCATAAGTCCTGCGTTGGTAAAACCGACGACCATAGCCGCCGTTGCGGACGAACTTTGGATAATTGCGGTAACGACAAGTCCGACAAGCATACCGAGATAAAGGTTACTCGTGATTTTTTCGAGCAGTTGTCGAAGTTTCGAGCCTGCGGCAAGTTCAAGACCTTCGCCCATATATTTCATACCGAGGAAGAAAAGTCCGAGACCGCCGAACACCGTAAACAGATCGTAAATATTCATCAATGTCCTCCGTTTGATTTCAAAAAGAAATGCTGGATTTTTTACAAAATGGGAAAACTCTTATAATTATTATTCCAAATTTTCCTATTTTAATAATACATAAATACACAGTCAAGTTTTTTCTAAAAAAGAAAATAGCGTAAAATCGGCATTTTTCACTATTTTTCACCGATTTTACACTATTATGTGATAAATTTGATAAATTTTAATCCATTTTGAAGTCTTTCGGAGTGACATAGACTGTTTTGTTGTGAGTATAGATAACAAGACCGGGTTTTGCACCTGACGGTTTGCTGACATTTTTTACAATAGTATAGTCAACAGGGACTTGTGAACTGTTTTTTGCTTTTGAATGGAAAGCCGCCGCTTGGGCTGCTTCGATTATTGTGCTTTCCGACAAGGGTTTTCCGTTTGTCACGGCGATAACATGAGAGCCCGGGATATTCTTGGTATGAAACCACATATCCGTTTTGTGAGCCGTTTTCAGCGTCAGCAAATCATTTTGGCGGTTGTTTCTGCCGACATAGATTTTTACTCCGTCTTTCGATGTAAACTCAAACGGCGGTAATGAAGTATTCTGCAATTTCTCGCCTTTTTGAGGCTTGATATATCCGCCTTCTATCAGTTCTTCTCTGATTTGCGAAAGGTCTTTTTCGCAGGTCGCATTTGAAAGTTCAAACTGCACCGACTCGATATATTCAAGTTCTTCAATCGCTTTTTCTATCTGCATTGTCAGCATTTTTTCACGGGTTTTCGCTCTGCTGTATTCTTTGTAGTAATATCCTGCATTTCCTTGAGGCGACAAAGTTTCTTTGAGCGGGATTGTCAGTTCTTTGTTGCCGTCGTAAAAATTTTCAACGGTAACGGCTTTGTCCCCTCTTTTTATCCTGTAAAGGTTCGCCTGCAACAAGTCACCGTACATTCGCAAAAGTTCTCTGTCTTTACACTTTGACAGTTCTGCTCTTTGCAAATTAAGTTTCTTTGTCAAGCGAGAAACGGCGTTGGAAAGCAGTTTTGACAAAGTCAGCGACTTTGCTTTCATTCTTGCTTTTCTGTCACGCTCCCCGTAGAAAAATTCAAGCATTTTGGAGAACGAGTCAAAGTGCATATTCTGTGCCTTTGTACCGTACTGCGAAACATCAATAAAAGCGGTATCAAAAGGCAAAGAGTCGATTAGAACGATATTGGCAATCGGCTTTTTCTCTTTGATAATTTCTTTTATTTTCTCAATTTCGTTATATAACGCTTTGTCAAAATCGTCTTTTGAAATTGCCGTTTTGTACTCAATTTCGCGACAGATAATCGGTGATATTCCCTCAACACTTGAGAGTATGCTTTTTTCAAGGGCATAAGGCATTGATTTTATTTTTTCGACTATCTCCCTTGTATCTGTTGAAAGCAGGGAAAGTTTATCCTGCGAAGGTACAGGCTCGTATGGCATTTTCGGCAATACAAGCCTTTTTTGCGACATAGATATATCTACTCTTTTGAGCGAGTCTATTACATTATTATCAGAGTCGAGCAAAATTACATTTGAGTATCGTCCCATAATTTCAATGCACAAAGTCAGTATTTCGCTGTCGCCGACTTCGTTAGTTGCCTTGAATTTGAAGAACAAAACACGCTCAAAAGACGGCTGTGAAATTTCGATAAGTTTTGCACCTGCAAGTCTTTTTCTCAAAAGCATACAGAGCATCGGCGGTTGCTTCGGGTTTTCTATCGACTTTTCGATAAAGCCCACCCTCGGCGTATCCGCACGGGTACACAAAAGGAGTTTTTTGTTTTCCGTAAAGGTACGAAACACAAGAACAAGTTCGTCTTTTGACGGCATATAAACCTGACTTACCCTTGCGTTTTCCAGACCTTGTTGCAATTCGTCTTTAATAAAAGACAGCATTATTCCGTCAAGTGCCGTAAAAACTCCTCCTTTCGTTTTATCATAAAAAATCACTTATGATATTTACTGCCGTGGATTATACTTTCTGCCCTGTAAATCTGCTCGCAGAGCATAACACGAAACAGTTGGTGCGGAAATGTCATTTTGCTAAAAGACAGTTTGCACTCTGCCCTGTCTTTTACTTTTTTGCTCAAGCCGTGGCTTGAACCTATCACAAAGTCAAAACACGAATGTGTAAGTGACTCTTTTTCTATAAGTTTTGCAAATTCTTCACTTTTCATTTCTTTGCCCTCTATACAGAGCGAAAAGACAAAGTCAGACGGCTTTATAAAAGAGAGTATCTTATCCCCCTCGATATCAAGCGATTTTTCAATCACAGCCGTATTCGGATTATCGGGTACTTTGTACTCGTCAACCTCGATTATCGAAAACTTTGAATACGCAGAACATCTTTTTTTGTATTCGTTTACTGCATCCGAAAAAAACTTTTCCTTAAGTTTTCCGACACAGATAATATTTATATTCAGCATAATTTCTCCGAACTAAAATGTTATGTATTTTCCGTTTGTTTCAACGGGTGCGACAGTCATAGTATAGTCTTTATTCATCACAAAGCCTGCGTTATCAAGCGACTTTTTTGATGTTGATAATGCTATATCGGGCTTGTTGTTTTCTTCACTCAAATGTGCAAGGATAATTCTTGTAAGCCCCGCATTTACAAGTTTCGGTAATTCAACGGCACAGTCAATATTTGACAAATGCCCCGTTGATGACAAAATACGCTTTTTCAATATATACGGATACGGTCCGCACTTTAACATTTCTATATCGTGGTTTGATTCAATCACTGCCGCATTACTCATCTTCAACGCTTCTTTTGCACTTTGCATAAGAAACCCCGTATCGGTGACAAATGAGCATTTTCTCATATCGGGCGTGGTGATAAAATATCCGCAACTTTCTCTTGCATCGTGGGATGTATCTACTCTCTTAACTGAAAAATCACCGATTGCAACTTCGTCTTCGATAACTTCCGTTTTGGTTTTTGCATCAATTTTATCCTGTTCAAAAAGGGATTCGAGCGTACCCTTTGTACCGTAAACGGTAAGTGAATATCGTTTAGCAAGCACCTTTATCGCAGAACAATGGTCAATATGTTCGTGGGTAACAAGAATAGCACCTACATCATTCATAGATAAATCGTTTTGAAAAAGTGCGTTTTCTATTTGTTTTGCATTCCTTCCTGCATCGACAAGAATAGCCTTGCCGTTGCCTGAAAGATAGTATGAATTTCCTTTGCTTGATGAAAAAAGCGGTACAAGTTTAGCCATAATGATTTCCGTTTCTATAAAATAAGGGGATGTAAAAAATAGTTTTTACAGCCCCAAAAATTTTTATGCAGTTGTTAACGCTGTATCCGGTTCGGGAACATAAATTTTCTTTATATCCGCCCCGAGTGCTTTGAGTTTACTCTCAACATCGGAATAACCTCTTTCGATATACTGGATATCCGAAATATATGTTACTCCGTCAGCCACCAATGCGGCAATTATCATTGCAGCGCCGGCTCGAAGGTCGGTTGCTCGAACAGGTGCCGCTGTAAGCGGTGAGCCACCGTCGATAACGGCAAGTTTGCCCTCAACGGAGATTTTCGCTCCCATTCTTATCAGTTCGCTTACATATTGATAACGGTTATCCCAAACTGTTTCGGTGATAATCGAATTACCCTTTACGGTGGTGAGTGCCGCTACAAACTGCGGTTGGCAGTCTGTCGGGAAACCGGGATGAGGCATAGTTTTAATATTTACTCGTCTCAAGTTACGATTTGTTGCATCAACTACAACCGCTTCATCGTATTCTTCAACATCCACACCCATTTCGATAAGTTTTGCAGATATACTTTCCAAATGCCTCGGTGTGATGTTTCTTACTGTGATTTTTCCTCTTGTGGCGGCGGCTGCTGCCATATAAGTACCCGCCTCAATCTGGTCGGGAATAATAGAATAAGTTACGCCGTGGAGATATTCAACACCGCGGATTTTGATAACATCGGTACCAGCACCGCGAATATTCGCGCCCATAGAGTTTAGAAAGTTTGCAAGGTCAACTATATGAGGTTCTTTGGCCGCGTTTTCGATAATTGTTTGTCCCTCGGCTTTAACTGCGGCTAATATAACATTCATCGTTGAACCGACAGAAACGGTATCAAAGAAAATCCTTGCTCCGTGCAGAGGATAATCAGAAGTTGAGTTGATAACTCCGCCTTCGACAAGTTCGTTCTTCGCTCCCATAAGTTCAAAACTCTTTAAGTGCTGGTCAATGGGACGAACACCGAAATTACATCCGCCGGGCATAGCGACTTTTGCGTTATGAAATCTTCCGAGCAACGCTCCGAGAAGGTAGTAAGATGCACGCATACCTCTTACCGAGTCATCGGTAGCAACATAAGTATTGATAGGACGCGGGTCAATATCAAGAGTGTTTTTATCAACACGCTTAATGATCGCACCCATATCTCTCAATATAGTTGCGATAAGAGTAACGTCACTGATATTCGGTATATTTTCAATTCTGCAAGGTTCATCACACAAAACAACGGCGGGAATAATCGCAACAGCGGCGTTCTTTGCTCCGCTTACCTCGACCTCTCCGAAAAGAGGCTTTCCGCCTGTGACAACATATTTTTCCAAATCTGCCACTCCTAAATATATCAAAAATAATGGTAAAATAATCAAAATTAAAGGGACACAAAGGTTATTATTAGCCTATTCGCATCCGTTATTAAAAGATAATACAAATTAAGGATAAAGTCAACACAAAAAATGAAATGTAATAAATTTTGGTAAACTTTTATGTAAATGTAAAAAATATCCCTTGATTTTTCGTGATTATTATTCTTTATTGTAATTATTTTGTAAATAATTCTGAATTAGAAATTTATTTTCCCCAGTATTTTCTGTCGTGCGTTCTGTACTGGATTGCTTCGCTGATATGTTGTGAGCCGATAGTTTCGCTTTGTTCAATATCGGCTATCGTGCGTGCAACTTTGAGTATTCTGTCGTAGGCGCGTGCAGTAAGCGACAAAGTGTCGAAAACTCTTTTGAGCAGAGCGTTTGCACCGTCATCAAGATGACAGTACTTTTCAAACTGTTCGGGAGTCATTCTTGCATTTGATGTAATGCCTGTACCCTTGTATCTTTCAAGTTGCAACTTTCGTGCCGCATTAACTCTTTTTCTGATTTCCTCTGATGTTTCTTCACCGTCTTTTGATGTCAGTTCGTCGTAGTCTACGGGCGGTACTTCGATATGAATATCTATTCTGTCAAGCAAAGGTCCGGACACTCTGTTTAGGTATCTGT
>JAZLJE010000057.1:0-2957 GCA_045617705.1 Ruminococcus sp. | reverse complement strand
CCGAGTTCCAGAGCGCCCAGCGACGCTTTGCGCCGCCAGCCGCTCCCCACTCTGGGGTTTTGGCTTTCAACGGACTGCCGAGTCTCGAATGACGGCATGTTGCGACACTCTGTGAGCCGTCTATTGTTTTTTTTGGTTTTAGTTGGCTTGTATTTTTTTTTGTTTAGATTTTTTTTGTGTTTTGAAGTTTTTATTTTGGGATTTGGGTTTGTTTTGAGTTTTGTCGTAATTTGGGGTTTTATTTTGGATGGGAATTTGGGGCTACTAAACGCTATTATAAAATAAAATAAAAAAAATCCTAAAATGTAAGGGGCAAAAAAATGGACGGGGCGCCGGCGGAGCGGCGCCGGGTTTTTGGGGATTCCTCTCCCGAGGTATATTTTATCATCAATAACGCCGTTTGTCAATTCGCCGTTTTCACAAAAATATAACGGAATTTTTGTGCAAAAGGGAAAAAATGAAAAAAAATTTTTTTCGTCAAAATGACGAAAAATTGATGAAATTTTTGTACAAGATAACGAAAAGATTTTTTTCGGCAAAATGACGAAAATTTTCAGTAAAATAACGAAAAATTTTCTTTTGGTGCAAAATGGCTTTCATTCAATAACATAAATTCAAAACTTTTCTTTTCTATATAAATGTATATATATCTTGAAATACTTTTCAATAACGCCCAAACACAAGAAAAGACGCCGTTTTTGAGAATTTGAAAAAAATTCTTGAAAAATTTTTCAAAAAAGTATTGACAAATGAAAAATACCATGTTATACTATGGTCACAAGTTGAGGAACGGAACACCGCCGAAACAGTGCTGAAAGTATCAAACAAAAAAATAAAAAAAACTTTTGTAAAAAGTATTGACAAAAGAAAAAGAGTGTGGTAAACTAAAAGCACGGTTGAGGAACGGAACACCGCCGAAACTGAATATTGAATGATTTTGGAGGAAAAAGTTATGGAAAAGTACACTTACGCTACCCCTTATGAAGAGTTGTTGAACATCGTGGGCAAGTATGGCTCATCGGTTTTGCAGTCTGCCGTCAAGTTGAAAGCAGTAGAAAAAGCCTTGTCGACAAAAACGGCTAACTTGACCCCGAAAGTTCAGGCGTTCTTGTTGGAACATTCCGACTGCTTCGTATCAGGGAAAGAGATGGCAGAAGAATTCGGTACAACAATTTCATGTATCAAGGCAATTTGCGAAAAGTTGGGATGTGAGGTTACAAAAATTATCATGCGTGTTGTTGACAAGAACGGTAAAGCACAAGATCGGCTTTATGACGGCTTCCGTCTGTCATTGAATACGGAAGAGGAAGATGCAGAAGATGTTGATAATATGGAGGTAGATGAGGCTTAAGCCTCATCTACAGAAAGGGAGGAAAAGACGATGAAAAAAACGATTTATTGCACCCTTGACACGGAAACAGTAGGAGGTTTTCAAAAGCCCCACATTTGGAATTTAGGAGGGATTATTCACGACAAAAGAGGGAATGAGTTAACACAATTTAACTTTATCATCCGCCACGAAGCGGTAAAGTTACGCAACCCGAAAGAGTGGGGATATGGCAAGTACGACCATATAACAATAGACCCATGCACCAAATTTTTCGATACAGAGGGGCAAGCAATTATTGCTTTTTTGGCGTTGTTGGATAAATATAATGTAACGGTTTTGTTGGCGTATAACGCCCAATTCGACCTTGCCCGAACGCCTTTGCGTTTTGTTACTCAATCGTATCAATTTATTGATACATGGTTATTAGCGTTACAAACCATCTGCCTACAGAAAAGCTATATAGAGTGGGTAGAAAAGCATCATTTGTTTACCCCCAAAGGATATTACAAGACCGACGCTGAAACTGTATACGGTTATTGTCTACAGGAGGTTAACTATCAAGAGAAACATTTAGCCCTTGAGGATAGCAAAATTGAAAAAGAAATTTTCATCCGTTGTATGAGACAGCATAAGCATTTTACCCGAAATCAACATAAAATAAAAGCGGTTGGAAGAATCGCCCCTGCACAAATGAGAAAATAAAAAGTTGTTGTTGCGATGGGGGGTATTGCCCCCCCCCATACGGCAATCATTGTACAAAAATACTTTATAACAAAAAAGAAAAGAGGTTACAATATGAAAAAAATTGATTTTGGCGTTGTGTTGTGTTACAGAATCAACGGATGTTGAAAACAAGTATAAGATTTTATTTGGAAAGGACATGAAAAGATGAATGTTGTATTGGTTTTTGTAGGTTTATCCATTGTAAATGTGATTTTTTCAACGGTTCGCACCCTTGCCACTGTAAAAGGTGGTAAGGGCATAGCAAGTCTTTTGTCGGGTGGATATTTTGCTTTTTATAATATCGTGTTAGTTTATAGTGTCGCTGATTTTCCGATGTGGGAAAAATGCTTGATAACTTTTACTTGCAATGTCATCGGTGTATGGGTAGTTAAAGCGTGGGAAGAAAAGCACACTAAAGAAAAATCTTACAGAGTAGAGGTAACTACTCGGAATTGGGAATCTTTACAAGCAATTTTCTCAAGACACATAATACCCTATTCAATATTATCTTTAGACAACAAGCAATCTAAAAAGGTAATGTTATTCTATTGTGCAAATAAAACACAATTGAATTTTGTAAAAACAATCTTAAAAGATTTTCAGGTGAAAATGTTCATCACAAGCGATTGTTGAAGAATCCGCCCAATGGGCGGATTTTTTTTCGTCATTTTGACGAAAAATTTTTTCGTCATTTTGACGGAAATTTTCGTCATTTTGACGAAAAATTTTTTCTACGGTTTGCACAAAATTTGACCCTTGTTTTTTGTACAAAATGTCAATTGACAAATGGGTTGAAAAGGTGTATAATGGCGGGGCGCCGGCGGAGCGGCGCCGGGTTTTTGGGGATTCCTCTCCCGAGGTATATTTTATCATCAATAACGCCGTTTGTCAATTCGCCGTTTTC
>JAZLJE010000056.1:0-4825 GCA_045617705.1 Ruminococcus sp. | reverse complement strand
CTTATGGAAAGAAATATCTTCGTGACCTTGAAGGCTATTCCTGTGCTTACGGAAAAATTGTCAGTAACAATGAGAAAATTGACGAATGTGTTGCAACCGTCTTTTTGGCACCCCACAGTTACACGGGCGAAAATGTTGTTGAACTTTCGTGCCACGGCGGTCTGGTCGTCACAAAGCAGGTACTTCGTGTTGTTATTGACAATGGAGCAAGATTAGCAGACGCGGGTGAATTTACAAAACGCGCGTTTTTAAACGGAAAACTTGATTTAACGCAAGCGGAAGCCGTTATGGATATTATCTGTGCAAAGTCAAATAATGCTCTCAAAGCCGCAAATAAGGCAAAAGAAGGCGTATTGTCAAAGAAAATTTCGGGTATAAGAGAAGAACTTCTCATACAAGCGGGGCATTTATCCGCGTGGGCTGACTATCCCGAAGAAGATATTCCCGAAATTGACAACGAAGTTTTAGCACAGAAACTGTGGGATATAAAAGCAGAATTACAAAAACTTATCGGTAACTACGACTCGGGACAGGCGATAAAATCAGGCATAGACACCGTAATAGTCGGAAAGCCGAATGTCGGCAAAAGCACGCTGATGAACCTCATATCGGGATATGAAAGGAGCATTGTCACCGATATAGCGGGTACTACCCGTGATGTTGTTGAAGAAACCGTGACTATCGGAAATGTTATACTCAACCTTTCCGATACCGCAGGTATTCACGAAGCCGACAACGAAGTTGAGAAAATCGGCGTTGATAAAGCAAGAAGCAAACTTTACAACGCTATGCTTATTCTTGCCGTTTTCGATATGGGCGAAGTTTTTTCAAACGAAGATAGGGAAATCCTCGAAAATATTGGAGATACACCTTTTATCGCAATTATCAACAAAAGCGATTTAGAGCCGAAAATTGATACCGAAGAAATCCGCAAGTATACGGATAATATCGTATTTATGTCGGCGAAAAACGACGAGGGTACAGAAGAACTTTCAAGGCTGATTGAAAAGATTTACAACACAACCGATTTTGATTATTCTTCGGGAGTCCTTTTCAACGAGCGACAACTTTCTCTTGCAAAATCTGCTTTGCAATCTGTAGAAGATGCCCTTTCCGCTTTGAAAAACAATATCACTCTCGACGCCGTTACCGTAACAATTGAAGATGCAATTTCCTATTTACTTGAACTCACAGGTGAGCGAGCAACTGAAAAAGTTGTTGATAAGGTTTTTCATAACTTTTGCGTTGGTAAGTGAGGAGTTAGGAGTTAGAAGTTAGGAGTTAAGGAAAAATCGCTTTGCGATTTTTGATTTATAATTTCCTAAACCTAAAAACTCAAACAGTTTATTATTAAAAGAAACAAGTGATGCAAATGAAAACATATTTAGCCGGCAATTATGATGTTGCCGTTATCGGTGCAGGTCACGCGGGAATTGAAGCGGCGCTTTCTGCCGCCCGACTTTCTTGCAAGACAGCCGTTTTTACAATCAATAATGACGCAGTCGGAAACTGCCCTTGCAATCCGTCTATCGGCGGTACTGCAAAGGGACATTTGGTGCGTGAAATAGATGCCTTGGGCGGTGAAATGGGAAAAACCGCTGACGAATGTCTTTTGCAGATGCGTATGCTCAACAAAGGAAAAGGCCCGGCAGTCCATTCGTTAAGAGCCCAGATAGACAGGCGCAAGTACAGCGAAACGATGAAAAATAAACTCGAACTGCAGGAAAACCTTGACTTGCGACAAGCGGAAATCACCGACATCGAAAGAACTGACGACGGAGAGTGGCTGCTCACTTCAAGAATGCTCGCGCAGTTTAAGTGCAAGACGGTAATTATCGCAACGGGTACATATTTAGGCGGACGGATTTATGTCGGCGAAGTATCTTTTGAAAGCGGTCCCGACGGAATTTTCCCCGCGTCTTTTCTCGGTGAAAGTTTGAGAAAACTTGGCGTAAAAACCCGTCGATTTAAAACAGGTACTCCCGCAAGAGTTCTGCGTTCTTCCGTAGATTTTTCCGAACTCGAAGTTCAAAAAGGCGACGAGCCTGTTATTCCGTTTTCTTTTGATACAACAGATAAACTTGAAAACAAAGTTGACTGCCACATTTCCTACACCAACGAAAGAACAAAGAAAATCATTCTCGACAACATTGACCGAAGCCCCCTTTACGGCGGAAAAATCGAGGGTGTCGGACCTCGCTATTGCCCGAGCCTCGAAGATAAAATCGTTCGCTTTTCAGAGAAAGAACGCCACCAACTTTTCATTGAGCCTTGCGGCGAAAATACCCAGGAACTTTACTTGCAGGGTATGTCTTCTTCCCTACCCGAGGAAGTCCAACTTGCCTTTTACCACACTATAAAAGGACTTGAAAACTGCCTTGTTATGCGTCCCGCCTATGCGATTGAGTACGATTGTATCGACCCGACAGCACTAAAGCAAACGCTTGAATTTGCAGATTTTGAAGGGCTTTTCGGCGCAGGACAGTTCAACGGTTCGTCGGGTTACGAAGAAGCGGCTGCACAGGGACTTATCGCAGGAATCAACGCAGCATTGAAAGTCAAAGGAAAAGAACAGTTTATTCTTGACCGCGCAAGTTCGTATATCGGTACTCTTATCGACGACCTTGTAACAAAGGGAGCAAACGAGCCTTACCGAATGATGACCTCCCGCAGCGAGTATCGTTTAATTTTGCGACAGGACAACGCCGACGAAAGGCTTACTCCTTTCGGATACGAATTAGGACTTATCAGCGAAGAACGCTACAAAAAATTTAACGACAAGCAGGAAAAAATCAAACAAGAACTCCAAAGGGTGCAAACTACGGTAGTTTCTCCGTCAAAAGAGTTGAGCGACATACTTGTTTCACGTGAAACATCCGATGTCACAACAGGAATTCACCTCGTCGATTTGATAAAACGCCCCGAACTTTCCTACGAAGCGCTTACTCCCATCGACACAGGACGCCCGAATTTGGATAATGCAATTTTTGAGCAGGTCGAAATCACGGTGAAATATGAAGGCTACATCAAAAAGCAACTTTCAGCCGTAGAAACCATGCGAAAATTAGAAACAAAACTTCTGCCCGAAGATATCGACTACAAAGATGTGACGGGACTTCGCCTCGAAGCAGGCGAAAAACTCGCGAAAATCCGGCCGCGTTCTATCGGTCAGGCAAGTCGTATCAGCGGGGTTTCCCCTGCCGACATCAGCGTTTTGCTGATATATCTTGCAAAACTCGGAGGAAAACACGATGAATGATTTTTCCTCCTTGCTGAAAAAGACGGCAGAAGATTTCAAAATAACTTTATCCGATGAGCAGTTAGAAAAATTCAGCACTTACTATGAATTACTTGTCGAGTGGAACGAAAAAATGAATTTAACGGCGCTTGTTGCCCCCTACGATGTTGTGCTGAAGCATTTTTGCGACAGCCTTATGATGACAAAGTTCGTTGATATCAAAGAAAATGCAACAATGATAGACATAGGAACAGGCGCAGGTTTTCCGGGAATACCGCTGAAAATTTTCAGAAACGATATAAAACTTACCCTGCTCGACAGCCTTAACAAACGGCTTGTGTTTCTCAAGGAAGTTTGCGACAGACTTTCAATAGAAGCAAAACTTATCCACAGCCGTGCAGAAGACGGAGCAAAATCTCCCGATTTGCGAGAAAAGTTTGATATAGCAACTTCCCGTGCGGTGGCATCTTTGCCAGTTTTGTGCGAATATTGTCTGCCGTATGTCAAAGTCGGCGGTCAGTTTGTTTCCTATAAAGGCAAAGACGCTGAAGAAGAACTCGACTCTGCAAAACCTGCCATTAAGATTTTAGGCGGAAAAACAAGGTCGGTTGATAAATTTGATTTAGCCGATGCGGGCGAGCGCTGTATAATCAGCATAGATAAAAAAGAAAAAACGCCGAAAGTCTATCCAAGACCGACGGCAAAAATAAAGAAAAAAACTTTATAAAATTTTAGAGAAAAGCGAGATTTTCGACAGAAAAACCGCTTTTCTCTTTTTCTTTTACAAAAGAATGTAAAAAACTCGGTGAAAATCCGACAAAAAACTGAAAGCCCTTTTGATATTATACTCTTGCAGGGACAAAATGTGAGGTGACAAAAATGAACTTTTCGTCAAGACCGTATAATAAAGTTCTGATGATACCCACAATTAGAATAAGACCTAACAAAACTCAACCGCGCCGAAACTTTGATGAGGACGAGCTTTTCAGCCTGTCGCAGTCGATTTGCGAGAACGGTATTCTTCAACCCTTGACCGTCAGAAAGATAAACCAGACTGAATATGAGTTGATAGCGGGTGAGCGACGGCTTCGCGCGGGAGTTATGGCAGGGCTTAACAAAGTCCCCTGCGTTGTACTCAAATGCAACGATAAAGAAAGTGCGGTTTTTGCTTTGATTGAGAACATCCAGCGCACGGATTTATCTATGTTTGAGCAGGCACGAGGAATAGCCCGCCTTATCAGAAAATACGGGCTTACCCAAGAGCAGGCGGCAATAAAACTCGGCAAAAAACAAAGCACCGTCGCAAATAAATTACGACTTCTAAAACTCACTTTTGAAGAACAAGAGTGGATATTGAGTGCAAACTTAAGCGAAAGACACGCCCGCGCCTTACTTCGTATTGAAGAAGAAACTTTGCGCAGGGAAGCGTTAAGCCGTATTATCACGGACAATATGAGCGCCGGCGAGTGCGAAAGTTTTATTACCGATGTGCTTATGAAAAACTCCTGCGAAATGTCAAAAAATCCGCCGAAAGGCGAAAAAAAGATTGCCATAAAAGATGTCAGAATTTTTGTCAACACGATAAAC
>JAZLJE010000055.1:0-6416 GCA_045617705.1 Ruminococcus sp. | reverse complement strand
ATCGAAGAACACGACCGTGAAGGCAGAGTAATTACCCTTGAATTTGAAGATTTTTACTTTATCACCGTCTATACTCCTAATTCACAAGACGGTCTAAAACGCCTTTCTTATCGAATGAAATGGGAAGATGATTTTCTAAACTATATCAAAAAACTTGATGAGAAAAAGCCTGTTATCTACTGTGGGGATTTGAATGTTGCACACAACGAAATAGACCTCAAAAACCCGAAAACCAACAGAAAAAACGCAGGTTTTACCGACGAAGAAAGAGGAAAAATGACAACCGTTTTGTCAAGCGGGTTTACAGATACTTTCCGCTGTCTTTATCCCGACAAAGAGCAAATTTACAGTTGGTGGTCCTATCGCTTTCACGCAAGGGATAACAACTCAGGCTGGCGTATCGACTACTTTATCACATCGGACAGAATAAAAGACAAAATCGAGGACGCAAAAATCCATACCGATATTTTCGGTTCCGACCATTGTCCTGTTGAACTTGATATTAACCTATAATAAAAAGCCTTAACTGATGAATTTCAGTTAAGGCTTTTGTTTTACAGTACATCTTCAATAAGATATTTTACGAAAGTACAACTTGTATAGGCGGCAAATTTCTGGTATCTGTCGTCTTTACGGTTGTCGGCAAAGTCGCAGATACTCTTTGCAATAATTGCAAGGGGTTTCGGGTATGTAGCGTTTTTTGCGGCGTAGGCTATGCCGTATGCTTCCATTTCAAGTCCCTGTGTATATGAGAACTGTCCCGTTATCTGTTTGTCGAGTACAGAACGGTTTGCAACAACGGCAGAACCGCTTGCCAGTGGGCCTAAATGAACATAACACTCGTTCTTATCGCTGCTTATTGCTTTCTGGAAAATGTCATTGAGGGCTTCTTCAACCTTTATCATTGTAGGTCTTGATACAAAACCGATATCACCGAAAACGATTTCTGCTTCATTCGGAGAAACATACTTTCCGTTGGAATAATTCCACACGGAGTTGGCAAGAATAACATCGCCCATCATCTGGTCTTCGTGACCTTCTTTTTGGACTCCTGCGGCAATTCCCGGCATAATAAGATATTTCGGTCTTAGCCTCTCAATAATTTTTGTCGAAAGTGTAGCCGCTGCCGTCATTCCCATTTCGTTTTGTCTTGCAGCAATAATCAGTCGTTCTTCGCCGTTTACTGTTGTTGTTGCTTCGTAATACAACTGGTCGTCGTATTCATAGCGTTTTTCCTGCCAGTCATACATACGCATAACAGATTCTTCTTCGGTATCGGTAACATAGATAAGTGCAGCAAAAATTTTATATTCCATATTGCCCTCCATTTAAAAATGTATATAAAAAGTTTTCGGGTTTATTCGGATATATTGAAAAGTATTTTTGCGTTTTCTCTTGTGATATCAACAAGATTTTGTGCATCAATATTTTTGATTTCTGCAATTTTTCCTGCCGTATATGCAATCATTGACGAGTCGTTTCGTTTGCCTCTAAAGGGGACAGGCGAAAGATACGGTGCGTCTGTTTCGAGCAACAATTTGTCGAGAGGAACAAATTTTGCAACTTCAACGGGAACGCGGGCGTTTTTGAATGTTACCGTTCCGCCTAAAGAGATGCTCATACCGAGTTTCAACACTTCTTTGAGCATTTCGACGCTACCCGAAAAACAATGCAGAAGTCCCTTTGGGCTGTACTTTTTCAGAAGGTCTAATGTGTCTTTGTGTGCTTCTCTGTCGTGAACAACAACGGGGATATCCAACTTTTTTGAAAGTTTCAGTTGTTCTTCAAAAACTCTTTTTTGCAGTTCTTTGTCAATATCCCAGTGGTAGTCAAGACCGATTTCACCTATTGCAACAGCCTTTTCATATCGCAGAAAATCGGTGATTTTTTGCAGATAATTTGAGGGCATATTGTCAAGATTTTCGGGGTGAAAGCCGACCGTGATATAGACAAAATCGAATTTTTCGGATAGAGCCTTTGCGTTTTGTGCCGACTCTAAATCGACAGATGCCGAGATAATATGCGATACGCCTTTTTCGTTCATAGACGACAAAAGTTCAGTCCTGTCGTCATCAAACCATTTGTCGTCGTAGTGAGAATGTGCGTCAAAAATTCCTTGTAGCATAAGAGTAAAGACGGTTTACGTTTCCTTTCGATTAACTTATTCTGCTTCCTGTTTTTGTTTCGTCGTCAACAAAGATAACTCGTACATCATCTTTGTAAGACGAGGCAAGTATCATACCGTTGCTTTCAACACCGCAGAGTTTTGCGGGTTTGAGGTTAGCGACCAAAACGATTTTTTTGCCGATAAGGTCGTCGGGGGTATAGTAGTCAGCGATACCGCTTGCAACCGTTCTTTGACCTTTTCCATCGTCGAGAGTAAGTTTTAATAGTTTCTTTGATTTTTTGATTTTTTCACATTCAAGAATTTTTGCAACTCGAAGTTCAACTTTTGCAAAATCTTCTATGCCGATAAGAGCAAGACCTGCGTCTTCCTTATCTTCCTCTTCTTCGGTTTCGGCGTTTTTGATGAAGGCGTTGAGTTCTTCGATTTCTTTATCAACATCAATTCTGGGGAAGAGTGCCTCACCTCTTGTAACGGTTGTGTCAAGAGGAAGAACATTCCATTTGTCGGCATTTTTGTAGGTTGCAAAGTCTTTTGCACCAATCTGTTCAAAAATTTTCGGCATTGTTGTCGGCATAAATGCAGAAAGCAAAGTGGAAATTATGCGAATGCTTTCAAGCAGATTGTAGAGAACTGTAGCAAGGCGTGCTTTCTTGCTTTCGTCTTTGCCCAGTACCCACGGAGTTGTTTCGTCGATATATTTATTTGCTCTTTGAACAAGTCTGAAAATCTCGGCAAGGGCGTTGTTTAATTGAGTTTCGTCGACAAAATTATCAACATTTGCTTTTATCGACAAAGCGGTGTCGATAAGGTCTTTGTCAAATTCGCCTTCTTCTCGTTCTTTGGGAAGTGTTCCGCCGAAATATTTGTCAACCATAGCGACAGTACGGGAAACGAGGTTTCCAAGTCCGTTTGCGAGGTCGGAATTTATGCGGTTTATCATAATTTCGTTTGAAAAAGAACTGTCTGCACCGAGAGCCATCTCGCGCATAATGTGGTAGCGGATAGCGTCAGCGCCGTAGCGTTTGCCGAGAATAAACGGGTCAACAACATTACCGAGTGATTTGCTCATTTTCTGACCGTTGAAGGTAATCCAGCCGTGAACGGCAAGGTGTTTCGGCAACGGTAAGTCAAGAGCCATAAGCATAGCGGGCCAGATAATAGCGTGAAAACGCATAATATCTTTTGCAACCATGTGGACATCTGCAGGCCAGAATTTGTCGTAATCATTAAATGTTTCATTCTCATATCCGAGAGCAGAGATGTAGTTTGACAAAGCGTCAATCCATACATAAACAACGTGGTTAGTGTCAAATGTTACGGGGATACCCCATTTAAAACTTGTTCTCGATACGCAAAGGTCCTCAAGACCGGGCTTGATAAAGTTGTTGACAAGTTCAACAGCACGGGTTTTCGGACGAAGATAGTCGGTTTCCGTCAAAAGTTTTTCAAGTCTGTCGGAGAAATCGGAAATTCTGAAGAAATATGCTTCTTCTTTTGCTTCGATTACCTCTCTGCCGCAGTCGGGGCATTTGCCGTCAACAAGTTGCGACTGAGTCCAGAAACTTTCGCACGGCGTACAGTATTTGCCCGAATATTCGCCTTTGTAGATATAACCTTTGTCGTAAAGGGCTTTGAATATTTTTTGTACCGTTTCGATATGGTAGTCGTCGGTGGTGCGGATATATCTGTCGTAACTGATATTCATAAAACCCCACAGTTCTTTGAAAACCTCAACGATTTCGTCAACATACTGTTTCGGAGTGATTCCCTTTTCCATGGCTTTCTGTTCAATTTTCTGACCGTGTTCGTCAGTACCCGTCAGGAACATTACATCATAGCCCTGCATTCGCTTGTATCTTGCTATTGAATCACAGGCAACGGTTGTATAGCAATGACCGATATGGGGATTACCGGACGGATAGTAAATAGGTGTTGTGATGTAAAATTTCTTATCACACATAAATATCACTCCTAAATAAAAACTTAACCATTTTCCATTATAACACAAAAGGAAAAAATTGCAATAATTCTCTATATAATATAAGGTATAAATTGCACATCTATTTGACAGAGGATTATAATTGAGTTATATTATTGTTTAATAACTTTAGAGACAGAGGGGATTACTACGGATATTTTTAAAAAATGTCAGGATTTTGATTTAGCGGACAAATATCGTGAAATGGGAATATATCCTTATTTTCACGCTTTGGAAAGCAAACAGGATATCGAAGTTATTATGGAGGGCAAACGCAGGATTATGCTCGGTTCGAATAACTATCTCGGACTTACCACAAGACCTGAAATTATCGAAGCAGGCGTTGAAGCGTTCAAAAAATACGGTTCGGGTTGTTCGGGTTCGCGTTTTCTAAACGGTACTCTTACGATGCACCTTGAACTTGAAAAAGAACTTTCACAGTTTGTCGGAAAAGAAAGTGCTGTTACTTTCTCAACCGGTTTCCAGTCTAATCTCGGTATCATCAGCGCGATTGTCGGCAGAGGCGACTATGTTATCTGCGACAGAGAAAACCACGCGAGTATTTATGACGGATGCAAACTTTCCTACGGAAAGATGTTAAGATATAAACACAACGATATGCTCGAACTCGAAAATATGCTGAAAAAAGTACCCGAAAATGCAGGTGCTTTGGTTGTTACCGACGGCGTATTTTCGATGGGCGGAGATATTGCAAATCTTCCCGAAATAGTTCGTCTTGCCAAAAAATACGGCGCAAGAGTTATGGTCGACGATGCGCACGGACTCGGCGTTATCGGTGAGGGCGGAAGAGGTACGGCAAGCCACTTCGGACTTACCGATGAAGTTGATATTATTATGGGTACTTTTTCAAAGTCGCTTGCATCTTTGGGAGGATATATGGCAGCAAGTGAAGAAGTCTGTGACTATGTACGCCACAATTCACGCCCGTTTATCTTTTCTGCATCTATCCCGCCGTCAGCCTGTATGACAGCAAGAGCATCACTCAAATACCTAAAAGAACATCCCGAACTTCCCGTACACCTTCGTGAACTTGCTTCCTATGCAAGAGAGGGACTCAAAGCAAAGGGACTTCGTATTCGCGAGAGCGATACTCCTATCGTACCGATTTATACATACACACCTGAAAACACCTTGAAAAAAGCAAAAGAACTCTATGATGCAGGCGTTTATGTCAACTGTGTTCTTCCTCCGGCTACTGCACCGAATGAATGTCTTTTGAGAACAAGTTATATGGCATCACTGACAAAAGAACTTATTGACGAAGCGGTTGAGATTATCGCCGAAGTGCTTAAAAAAGACAATGACTGATGTAGCGGTAGTTACGGGCGGTTCAAGCGGAATAGGGCTTTGTACCTGTTTGTCACTTTGTAAAAAAGGTGTAAAAGTCTATGAACTTTCCCGAAGAGAAAGCAAAGTCGAGGGCGTTACTCATATCACAGCCGATGTGACGGACGAAAAAGCAGTTTTTGACGCAATAGAAAAGATTATCGGTATTGAAAAGCATATCGACATTCTTGTATGCAACGCGGGTTTCGGTATTTCGGGAGCCGCTGAACTTACGAAATCCGAAGACGCTCACAGACAGATGGAAGTAAACCTTTTCGGTGCGGATAATGCGATAAAAACCGTTTTGCCCTATATGCGCGAGCAAAAAAAGGGAAGAATAATCTGTATCAGTTCAATAGCGGGAATACTGCCGATACCGTTTCAACTTTGGTATTCCGTCAGCAAGTCGGCTATTATCTCTTATGTACTTGCTTTGCAAAACGAGGTAAGACCTTTCAACATCTTTGTAACGGCAGTTTTGCCCGGAGATATTAAAACAGGTTTTACAGAAGCAAGACAAAAAGATGACGATACTTTGGGCGTATATACACAACGCCTTTCGCGTTCGGTAGCATCTATGGAACACGACGAGCAAAACGGAATGAGTGCAGAGTTTGCCGGTGATTTCGTAGCAAAATATGCCGTAAAGAAAAAGTCAAAACCGATTGTATCTATGGGCTTTAGTTACAGGCTTATCGCGGTTTTGTCAAAAATTCTGCCACGCAGATTTTCGAATTTCGTAGTCGGCAAACTCTATGCAAAATAATACAAAAAATTAACTGCAACGATGTAAAGTCGTTGCAGTTTTTATGCTTTTTTCAGTTTCTGATGAGTTCTTTCGGGATTAAGTCTTCATCATACATAACAAGAGAGTTGTTTTCAAGCACTAAATCTTTTTCCACCAACTTACCTGTTTCTTTGTCGTAGGTTTCTTTATAGATTTTTGAAATACTGCGGTAGTTG
>JAZLJE010000054.1:0-12826 GCA_045617705.1 Ruminococcus sp. | reverse complement strand
TATGTTCTCGTTCAGGGTAAACTTCGTGCATTCGAAGGCGTCTTGAAAGTTCCGTTCAAGATTTTGCCTGTTCCCGCAACACCGCAAGAGGCAACTCCGAACGACGCACCTATCCAGACAGGCTCAACACAGAGCGCTTTGATTTACCTCTATGTTGTATTAGGTCTTGCTTTGTTCGTAGTATTCATGCGCAAAGAAAAAATCTTTGAGAAATAATTTCTCAAATGTAAAAAACTAACAATGACTACCGCAGACACCTCTGCGGTAGTTTTTTTGTATAAAAACAGAATATCAAAGAACATATTAAAAAACAGTAGTGTAGAAGTAAGCGGTACCTATATTATTGGTAGGGGAAAAACCAACAGTACCTATGTATTCAAAACTTTTTATCCCACCCTCTTGACAAAATATACTATGCGGTGTATAGTATAATGCAAAGGGAGGTATTCTATGGATGTTCAAATAAAGCGTGGGCTTCTTGACTTTTGCGTATTATCCGCAACAAGGTACCACGAGTCCTACGGATATAAGATAATAAAAGACCTAAAACCTTATATCGAAATTTCCGAATCAACTTTGTATCCGATTTTACGCAGGCTCGAAGGGGCAAAACTGATTTCTGTTCGTTCTGCCGAGTATAACGGGCGACTTCGAAAGTACTATGCAATTACTCTTTCGGGGATAAAACACCTCGAAGAATTCGAAAAAGAATGGAAAGAAATTATGTCTGTATATAAATTCATTGTAAGAAAGGGTGATAGAAATGATTAAATCGGAGTTTTTGATAACTTTGGAAAAACGCCTGTCGCATTTGCCGAAAGTTGATGTTGACAAAACGCTTGAATATTATTCCGAGATGATAGACGACCTTGTCGACGAGTTGGAAGATGAAGAAAAAGCGGTTGAAAGTTTAGGCTCTGTTGACAATATCGCAAAGGAAATTACCGCCGATATCCCGATGACAAAACTTATAAAAGAAAAAGTAAAACCGAAACACAAACTTTCATGGTGGGAGATAACCCTGCTTGTTGTCGGCTCGCCGTTGTGGCTTTCACTTTTGATTTCTCTTTTTGCCGTTGTCTTGTCCCTTTATATTTGCATTTGGGCGGTTGTAATTTCGCTTTATGCCGTTGTTGTTGCCCTCTTTGGTGCATTCTTGGGGCTTATTGTTTTTGGCATATTTTTTGCCACCACAAGGGGATTTGTGCGTGGGCTTTTGCTTTTCGGAGTCGGACTTTTCTGTGGCGGTCTTGCGATAGTTATGACATATGTTAGTAACTTTATTTTAAAGCAGGTTTTGAAATTGAGCCGTGTTATCTGGCGGTTTATTAAATCATTGTTTGTCACAAAGGAGAAGAAAAATGAAGAAAAGTAAAAAGTTTTTTATTATCCTTGCAATAGTTTTGATTTCTCTCGGTCTTATCGCTTGTGTGTATGCTTTTTGTGCAGTTGATTTCGATGTCGAAAGCCTATACATAAATGAACATATAACCGAAAGCAAAACTATTGACGAAAATTTTGACGCAATAAATTTGACAGCGGACAGCATAGATGTAAATTTTGTCGCGTCCGAAAACGATACCTGCAAAATTGAGTACACCGACATAAAGCAGGCTAAATACGATATTTCGGTAAATGACGGTGTTTTAAATATCAAGCGTGTTGACAACCGCAAATGGTATGAATATATCGACATTCTCGACTTTAATAACAGCCTTATCGTAGCAGTACCGAAAGAAAAAATCAAAAGCCTTTGTATATATCTTCAAAGCGGGAATGTATCCGCTGAAAACATAAGTGTTTTCGGTGATATGGATATCAAAACCCAAAGCGGAAATATCTCTTTGAAAAATGTTGATACAAAAGGCAAAATGAATATCGAAACATCAAGCGGTAATATAAAGTTTGATTTATGTTCGGCTTTTGGTGTATCGGCAAATACACACAGCGGTGATGTTTCGGGGAAATTCACGAACGATATGAAATATGTTGCAAAGACTCACAGCGGAGATATCCGCGTTCCCGAAACAAACAGCAATCTTGTATGCGAAGTTTCTACCCACAGCGGAAATATTATTTTTGAATGAGAAAAGGCGTTTATATTGCTTTTTGTTTGAAATAATATTATAATTACAAGGTAGAAAAGGGGACAAAATTATGGGAAATGTAATTATAAAGGAATATGCAGGACTGATAAGAAATTACAGGCAACTTGCAAACGAACTTTCTGTTGATATAGACGGACTTTCAAGGCGCGACAGAGAAGAAAAGATTTTGATTTCTGCCTATGATAAATGGGGCTATGATATAGGAAATCATATAAACGGACAGTTTGCCCTTGTCTTGTTTGATGAAAGCAAAAACGAAACCTTTGCAGTTCGTGACCAATTCGGTTTACAGCAACTTTTTTACTACCTTACTGACGACGGCATTCTTTGTACTTTGTCGATAAAGGATATGCTGAAAAAGGACGGATTTAAAAAAGAATTTAACGAAAAGGTACTTCAACTTTATCTTGGCTTTACCTATATCGCAGGCGAAGAAACTTTCTTCAAAGGGCTGTATAAGTTGATGCCCTGCAAGTACCTTGTTTTCAACGAAAAGGGACTAAAAATCGAAAGATACTTCGAAGCAATATTTACAGTTGACGAAAGCAAGTCGGAAGACGACTTTGCATCTGAAATCGAAAACGGACTTATCTCTGCATTAAAAGAAGTCAAAGACGAAGAGGAAGTCGCCGACAGTTTTCTCTCCGGCGGAGTAGACTCTTCCTACCTTCTTGCTATGAGCGATGCAAAAATCGCCTACTCTGCAAGTTACGAACACAAGGGCGCAGACGAGTCAGAACTTGCAAGACAAACGGCTGAAAAACTCAACAGAAAATTTGTAAAATATACCGTTACTCCCGAAGAATACTTTGCATCTGTAAAGCAGTTTATGTATGATATGGAGTCTCCGACAGGCGACGCGTCATCACTTGTGTTCGCTATTTGCTGTAAAGAGGTCGTAAAGCACTCGAAAATTTGCTATTCCGGCGAAGGCTCCGACGAATGGTTCGGCGGGTACAATATCTACAGAAAAGCCGAAGAATATATGAATGTAGAGTCACCGCTTTTCTGCGGAAACACCTATATTATGCACACCCCCGAACAAAAAAGACTCTTAAAACGCTACCACGAAGAATATTCAATGGCGAATTTCAGAAAAAATCTTTATGCCGATTTGAAAATGTACGAGCCGTTAACCAGAATGCTCGACATCGACCAGAGGATTTTTCTCGAGGGCAGTATCTTCCACAATGTTCGCAGAATAAGCGACTCTTCCGGGCTTGATATCCGCACTCCGTATGTTGATATGCGTATCTATGATGTCGCTCTGCACGCTCCCGCAAAGTTTAAGATAAACGGCGAGAACAACAAAATAGTCCTTCGTAAAGCCGCCGAAAAGGTACTTCCGAAAGAAGTTGCCTGGCGTACGAAAAAAGGTTTCCCCGTGCCTATCCGCGATTGGTTGCTTGACAAAAAGTACAACGAGAAGATTTTTGCTAAACTGCACGGCGAGGTCGCAGAAAAGTTTTTCAATATAGATGAACTCGAAAATCTTATTTTACAGTTTACTACCGACCACCCCGAATTTTGGCGAAAAATCTGGACTATATATACTTTCATCCTTTGGTACGAAGTATTTTTTATCAATAAAGATTAACACGAAATTGAAAGTTGATTTATTATTAAAAATATTGTAGAATATTAGTATTACGAATGAATTGAGGTTTATTATGATTCCGAAAATTATTCATTTATGTTGGTTTGGCGGACAGGAAAAACCACCGCTTATCAAGCATTGTATTGAAAGTTGGAAAAAGTATTGTCCCGACTATGAGATAATGGAATGGAACGAAAGTAATTTTGATATTGAATTAAGTTGTGATTATGTCAAAGAGGCTTATTCTGAAAGGAAATGGGCTTTTGTTTCAGATTTTGTGAGGCTTCGTGCTTTATACGAATATGGCGGAATTTATCTTGACACAGATATGGAACTTGTTAAGCCATTAGATCCTTTTTTGGAGGATTACGGATTTCTCAGTTTTGAATCTCGCGATACAGTTTGCCTCGGCATTATCGGAACAGAAAAAGAAAATCCTTTCATTAAGATGTTGCTTGATGAGTATTATACTGTGCATTATTTTAACGAAGATGGTACCCAAAATATGATGACAAATGTAGTTAGGATGAGAAAATATCTGGAAGATAACGGACTTCGTCAAAACGGAAAGAAGCAAGTAATATTTAATATGACAATATATCCGCAAAGTTATTTCTTACCTTATTCATTCAGTATGGTTTTCGGTAGGGCTCCGAAAGGTGCAGTAGCGGTCCATTATGGTGCAGGCTCATGGAACGAAAATGCCGAAATAATTATTGAACCGAAAATATCTTTCAGGTCATTTTTTGTAAACAAATTACGAAATGTAGTAGGAACAAAATTTTTGGAAAATGTAAAAAGCAAACTGAATAAATAATATTACATAAAAAATCCGAACACGATACAAATTCGTGTTCGGATTTTATATATGCGCTCGAATTCTTGCGTAAAGATTACGCACTTTGCGTTTTAGTAAGAATTTTCGCATTCGCTTTTTCATATATCGGCAGTTTTCTTTTCGTAGTTTCGGATTAAGGCAATCGAGTTCTTCGCCAAATCGAATACGCTTGCTAACTATGGCGATTATCTCTGTTTTTTTAACTTCTTTTTCTATCCAGTATTGATTATCGCCGAGCATATCAAAGGAATTTTCGTTAATTTTGTAAATTCTGTGTATAACGGGATGACCGGAACGCAGATAAAGGCACACATCGCCGACATAAAGTTTTTTTGGCAGAGGGGAAAGAACAATTTTATCCGTGTCGGGGTTGATAAAGGGAAGCATACTGTTTCCTGTTCCCTCAACGGTAATGCTTTCACCTTTTTTTATTATGTCCGCAATTGCGGTGACAAAAAAGTCGGGTTTTTGGTAATTGCTGCTCATATAAGCATTCCTCCGCATCGAGTGTCATCCTGCATAAAATAAGCGTATAAAACGCCCGCAAGTCCCTGCATCAAAGTGGGGTTAAGGTCGGCTGTATCAACAGAATGCAAAAGTTTAGGAGAGTCGGCACGAAGTTCTATCGAAAGCGAGTTTTTGCATTTTACACCAAGATTTGCACAAGCCATAACAAAGGACGCCTCACCGCAGCAAAGAGTAGCACGGGCATATTCCTTTTGCTCTTGAAAGAGAAACTCTTTTACACGGTCAATATCTTTTTTACAGATATCGATAATTTTTTCGTTAACGGTGTATTCGAGCATCTTTTTTCTTGCCATTCCGATACCGGGAGCGCCCGAACACCAACCGCGCATAAAGGCTCTTTTTTCAGTAACTCGCAGGTCGAGCCAGTTGTTTTCGTCTTTATCGAAATTGCTGTTTTCAAATTCCAAAAGACGAAGGATTTCGTCGTCAAAGATGTTTTCGCCCAAAACTTTTTGAACAGCCGAAAGTGCCAATGCTCGCCCTGCCGCACCGTGGGCAACTCCTGTTAATGTGCAGTCGTCACAGACAAGATAGGGGGAGAGAGCCTTTGCAATAGGATATGCAATGTCTTTTGGAAGTTTCGGAAGAACAAGACACATCCCACCTACTCCCGAAAGTACATCGAAAGTTTTTATATCAACTTTTTCTATATCAATACTTTTTGCTATTTTAACGGCAATTTCATAAGCACGCTTATTCTCTGTCAGTTCATAACAATGGAGCAGTCCGAGAATAGTTCCTGCAAGACCTTTTGAAAGGGAGCAGGAGTTGTCGTTTAGTTCGTATTCACGCTTATCATAAAAAGTACGGCAGTTTTCTTTGTCAGAGCCCTTTTCAATTTGGTCGAGGAACAATTCTATTTTCGTAAGGAGTTCCTCTCTTTTTGTTTTTGCATACGCTGCGCAGTAGGCGCAAAGTATTCCGCAAAGCCCGCCGTAAAGCCCAAATCCTACACTTTTGAAAGTTGAATGAGTACCGTTTTCGCAGGTAAGGACAATAAACGAACTGTCGAAATTCGGTACAAAGCAACGGTCAAATTCGCTTATCATTTGTGATACAGCATCAGTTTCAGGTGCTTTTTCTTTTGGCAGTGGCTTTTTGCTTTCAAAGGAAAGAGAGATAAGTTTCATTTCCTTTTCTTTGTCTTTTTGCGACAGCGAATTGAGTTTTTGTTTTGCAAAATCAACAGGGGAACAGGTATAGAAATCTTTCATTACCACCTTGCCGTTTGAATACAAATCTTTGCTGTCACCCATAACATAAAACAGCGGAAAGTCGTATTTTAATACGCTCTCTATCTCTGCTTCGAGCATGAGTTTTGCTTTGTTTAACCTTTCTTTGTCTGGGTCTTTGCGATATGCAATAGACAAAAGGTCGTAGGCGGTTTTGCGTTTATCTTCGGAAGTTTTTATTTGTTGCATTATATAGTCATATACTCTTGTGTTTCTAATGATTTCCCTGAATGTGCAATGAGAAAACGCCTCAATACACGGAACAACTTCGTCTTTTTTAGCAAGTACGAGGTCGTATGTATCGGAAAAACCTTTGAGAATATCATCAATATTGGCAATTACATAAACAGGTGCATTGTTTATCATCGGCATGTTTTTTGCTCCTTTGATAAAACTTGCAATACCGCTTGTATCAACATTTTTAAGATATCGAGGTAAAAGACTACTGGCGTATGATGTTGTAAATATTCCTTTTTTGTTGTTGCTGTTTGTGATATTAGAAGAAAGCAGTGCTTCAAGGTCTACGACAACAGGATATTCGCCGTTTGCAATTATGTTTTCAAAATGCAAATCGGTAGTTGATAAAAGATAAGATAAAAACAAAAGCGAACCCATTCGGTGATAATATCTCTTGACACCGTCTTTGTCGGTTGGAAGTTGTTTTACGACTTCTTCTGTATGGGAGTTTTCATTTTCCGAGATTATCTTCACCGCTTTGGGCAGATATTCTGCGCCGAGTTCTTCGAGTTTGCATAAAAAGGAAGCCCATACTTTTTCGGTAAGGGCGTTCCTTGGCTTATAAATATATTCTTTTCCGTTTTCTTCAATAAGACGGGTGTAATCTCCGTTATGGACATCACCCAAAGAAGTAGTATTATTTTTCATCGTTCGTATTTATACATATCCAAAAGGACATATCCGTTCTTTTCGTAAAATTCTTCGATTTCTTTTGCGTTTTCTGGGTATAACCTTTTGTAGCAAAGACGGGGAGAGGGCTTGCCGAATTCATGAATGTCATTATAATGAATATCAATACAAGTACGACATTGCATTTTGTGTATACAATTTTGACATTCGACAAGACAGGGAACATTGTCGGCGTATTCTACGAGTTCCTGCCAGCAGTCTGAAATCTTTCTTCCTTTTGTATCTATCTTTTTTGCATCCAGTGTAACACAAAGTTGCATTTCACCTTTGTAGTTAAATGCACAAAAGTCACGACCGGCAGAACATTGAATTCCTTTTTCTATAATCTTTCCTTCTTTTGGAAAGTATTTTTTCCTTTCATTATCACTTTTGCCTGTTTTGTGTACAGATTCTATCATTTCAGTAGTATGTCTTAACGCTTTTTCTGTAAATTCTATATAGACTTTTTTATTTACAACATTGTTTTCAATCTTGTCACTATCACAACTGCGAAAGCTGATATAGTCCATGTTGGTAATATAAGGCACATCGAATTCTTCGGCAAATTTGCTGATAGGTTCCATATCTTCAAGATTATCTTTGCTGATAGTTGATTGAAGTTTAAAGTTTATTTTTTTGTTACTAAGTTTCTTAACGTTGATTATTACTCTCTCGTAAAAATCAGCATTACCGCAGACTTTTTGATAACTTTCTGGTGAACCGCCATACATAGTAATTGTTACTGATTTCGGCGGACATTCACAGAACATTTCGAGAATGCTGTCTGTGATATTTGAACCATTGGTAATTATTGAAACATTAAAGTTCTTTTCATAAGCATAACGATAAATTTTCTCAAAATCGGGATGCAGTGTGCATTCTCCACCACTAAAAGATATATCAAAAACATTCATTTCGGCAAGACCGTCTATGATAGGTTTCCAGTCTTCAAAACGAAGTACTCGTTCTCCTCGTTCTTCCAGTTGCTTTGGTGACAACCGTGCATAGCAGAAAGGACAAGAAAAATTACATAACGGAATAAGTTCTAACTGAACAGAACTGAGAAATCTTTTTTCTCTGACGGTTGTTATCATAAAGTCAGTATACCCATCGAGCGGATTTTCTTTGCTTTTTACTAAATCATACAAAGACATTATGCTTCCTCCGCTTCAAGGATAAAGCCTTCTTTTACGGCTCTTACGAGGAAAGTTGAAATATCGTCTGCAACTTCTTCGAATGTTACATTGTATTTTTCGGTAACGACATTGACAATTTCGCTGAAAGTTTTCGGCGTGGAAAGATTTTCCCAAATAAGAATACCTGTTTCATTAAAAACAACCATAGCGCCAAAGTCGATTCCTTCTTCCCCTCGAGGGACAAGTATTTTTTCTTCCGCTACTTCTCTTAATATAAATTTTTCATTTGCAATATACTTCATTGTTTTTCCTCCAAAAATAGTTTTAAGTGTTAAGTGTTAAGTTTTAATTTTTAAGCAAATATAAATTCTTCCTTTGTGCCTCCCCTGTGCAAGGGGAGGTGTCAAACCGTATGGTTTGACGGTGGGGTTGTGCGGTACAACCTTTGTTTTACTTCATAATCTATGTAGGTACAAACTCCTTCAAAGTTTGTAAAAATTTCATTGTTTGCTATTCGTAGAATTTTTAAACCGTATTGTTCTAAAAACTCACTTCGTACTGCATCTTGCTCTATACCTTTTTCGCTAAAATGCTGTGAACCGTCAAGTTCTATTACGAGTTTTGCTTCGGCACAGTAAAAATCTACTATGTACTCTGCAATCACTTTTTGTCGATAAAATCTATGCGGATAATTTCGTAAAAAATCATACCAAAGATGTCGTTCTTCTTTTGTCATATTCTTTCGTAGATTTCTTGCATTATTTATTAGCTTGTGATTGTGTTTGTATTCCATTGACAACCCCTCCTGTGTGCTTCGCACACTTCCTCCCCTTGCACAGGGGAGGCTTTTGGGCTGATTTTATTTTTGATTTATGTACTTTGATGGGCGTGTTGCATCCCTGTGTACGGGGATGTGTCAAAGCATATGGCTTGACGGTGGGGTTGCGTAAATAAAAATTTTATCTTAGTAGAATTGAGATTGACAGCAACCGTAAATGCATTAGCATTTTCCCAATAATTATCAATTGTCAATTACGGCACGAAGTGCCCTCGGTGCGCTTTCTGTTTTCGTACAATATTGTTTGTAAACGGGAACGCTTTTGGCAAGTTGTTCGACTACTTTGCTGTACTTTTCTTCAACGCCGTCAACAACGGGGACAAGGTAGTTGTTAAGATGCAGTAGGGCGTAGGCTTCCAAAATGCTCAACTTTTCTACCTTTTCGTATGGTGCTTTTTCAACAAAGACGATTGCTTTTATCGGGTAACTTTCGTTTTTGTAGCAAGGCTCTTTTCCGCTCCACGGAGTTCCGTGAACAAAGGCTTTGCCGTTTTCGAAGATAACACACGGCTGGTCGTTGTTGATAGGTTCTGCGTTATATACCTTTTGCCACAGTTTTGACTGGGTGCTTTTTCCCGCACCTGGAACACCGCAAAAGAGTATTCCCTCGCCATTGTAGTTTATCGCCGCCGAATGAATTATCAAAGCATCGTTGAAAACCGCTGTATAAGAGTATGCCCTCATCATAATTTGATTCAATACTTGAAGATTTGGATTATCGTAATATAGGCATGCATCAATATTTTGAAAATTGTTGTGTACCCATGATATTGAATTTCCGCTTCTGAAAACCGCAACTCCGTCACCGCAGCGAGCAAAAGAAAAACCGTTTATTTCAGTAGCATTTTTTGGAAATTGAGAGTCAACAAGTTGTAAAAAAGCGGAGTCCGCTACAAAGTTTGCGGAATCCGCTTTTTCAAATACATTAATTTTACATTGTGGAAGTTTTGAAACTTTATTAAGAAAAGGTTCAAATCGTTCCGATAAGTCATAAAATACAGGTTGACTTGTGATAGATAAAAACGACTTCATCAATTAAGCAATATTATCGATACCACAATTACCGGGTTCTTCTACAATCCAAGTGCTCCAAGGTCCTGTTTCTGTGCATGTTTGTGAACCTCTAGTACTATATTGACCACGTTCATAATCACAACCATAACCTGCGAATACATCTTTCATTTTTGTTGAAACTTTAACAAAATCTGGTGCCTTATACATAATGAATTCCTCCTATAAACTAAAAATGATTAATTGTCGAAATAAGGACAGTACTTACCTAATGATTTCAAACGCAAGGATTCGGTAATATCAGTACCTTGACCGCCTGCAACCTCTTCAAGTTCTTTTTCGCTGAGTTCTAAGTTCTCTAAATTTTCTAATTTCTTTTCGCTCATGATAGTATCTCCTTTCAAGATATAAATTTTACAGAATGATTTTACACGATATAAGCACTTTTGTCAAGCGTTTATATCAAATTTGTGCTGAAAAACACTGGAAAATTTTGTTTTTCATCGGTTTTTGCCAAAATCGGCAGATTTAGGAGAAAATTCCTGTGCAAGATGCACCGTTTTTTGTCTTGCACTTATTTATACGAAGAAAAGTGAAAAATCGCCAATACTTTTTTAAAAAAATTTTTTATACGATAGTATTTATAAAAAACCGCAGGGCAAACTTTTCCTTTGCCTTGCGGTAATTTTGGTGTATTTACTTTATCAATCCGAATTTTTCTCGTCGTAGATTTCACAGGATAAAAACTTATCCTCATACGAGCAACTGCAAATGTGCGACAAAGTATCTGATGAAAGCCTTTTGTCAGAGTGCTTGCAGTAAAATTTGCCCTGCGTACGGTCAAGACTGTCGGGTTCTTCAAAAACAAGGAAAGGACATCGTGCCATAAAATCCACCTCTTTATCTTTATTGACTATATTATATATGAGTGCAATTTGTTTTTCAAGAAGTTTTTGAAAAATAATGAAGATACAAACATTTATAAGAGGTTAGGTTTCTTTTTATGTATTCATTGACAAATTTGGAAAAAGATATATAATATTATTATCTATATATAAGTTAATATGTGTTAGTATGCCTTTGGCATTTTATATAAGGGGGAATTTTCTTGTTCCAAATAGCAAAGGAGCATCGCCACTTCGGTAAACAAATCCTGTTGCTCGCTAAAAACGAACTTATTAAAACATACAAGGGTGCCGTTATCGGACCTTTCTGGGCGGTTATCAAGCCCGCTTTCACCTTGTTTGTATATTGGTTTGCCTTTACCTGCGGTATCAAAAACCTCGGCGACGGCGTTTCGGTTACTATGAGTGGAATACAAATCGGTAATTTTGACCGCTTTACCTTTATGCTTGTCGGCTTTATTCCGTGGTTTTTCATTACCGACAGTATCACCTTGGGTGCAAAATCAATCAGGCTTAACCGCCAGTTTGTTACGAAAGTAAGTTTCCCCGTTTCCACTATTATGACTTACACTGCGGTTGCAAGACTTTATATCCATCTTTTCCTGTCCGCTTTGATGTATGTTTATCTCGTGTTCATTTCGGGTGTTTCACCATCTGTATATAATGTTCAGTTCTTCTTCTACTGTCCTTTGATGTTTATGTTCTTCGTTGTACTGACTTGGTCAACTGCTCCGATGAGCGCTTTCTCACGAGATTTTGAAAATATGATTGTTTCTATTATGTCGGGTATTTTCTGGCTTTCCGGCGTAATTTATTCGAGTTACAACTTCGACGACAACAGAGTGCTTAAATGGCTGATGATGCTCAACCCGATTAACTTCTTTGCAAACGGCTATCGTAACGCTTTTCTCTATCAAAGATGGTTCTTTGAATATCCGCTTGAAATCATCGTTTTCTTTATTGAATTTGCCGTTATTATTGTACTCGGTATCTTCAACTATAACAGACTGCGTAAGACGCTGCCTGACGTTCTGTAAGGAGGTAGTTCTATGTCTGATGCTATTATTTCTTTTGACCATGTATACAAAGAATACACGCTCTATAAAAATGACCAGGAGCGTTTTAAGGCTCTTTTTGTAAAACCACGCCACCCGAAAATCAACAAAGCGCTTAAAGATGTTACCTTCTCGATAAACAAAGGCGAGTCTGTCGGTATTATCGGTGACAACGGTGCAGGTAAATCAACTATTTTGAAGATGATTACCGGCGTTGCTCACCCGACAAAAGGCAGTGTAACGGTTAAAGGCAAAGTTGCCGCTTTGCTTGAACTTACTGCCGGATTTTCTACCGAAATGACAGGCAGAGAGAATATTTATCTCAAAGGCTATATTTTAGGACTTAATGATGCCTACATCCGAACGATTGAAGAAAAAATCATCGACTTTGCACAACTGGGTGACTATATCGACCAGCCTGTAAGAACTTATTCAAGCGGTATGAAAATGCGTCTCGGTTTTGCTATCAATGTCAATATTGAGCCTGATATCCTTGTTGTTGACGAGGCTCTTTCCGTCGGCGATGCAACTTTTAAGAAAAAGTGTAAAGCAAAAATTAACGAAATCATAAATTCAGGCACAACCGTGCTTTATGTCAGCCACAACAAAGACTCCGTAGTTGAAATTTGCACAAAGGCTATTTTTATGAAAAAAGGCGAACTTCTTTTCTGC
>JAZLJE010000053.1:0-10034 GCA_045617705.1 Ruminococcus sp. | reverse complement strand
AAGGATTTTACCAACAAAGTCTGCGAAAGGGCAGTAGGCTCCGATGTTATGGAAAGCCTTACCCCCGCACAAATGGTAATAAAAATCGTCAACGAAGAACTGACAGCCCTGATGGGAAGCGAAAACGCAAGGATTGAGTTTAGTTCAAAACCGCCGACGGTTATTATGCTCTGCGGTTTACAAGGTGCAGGTAAAACCACCCACGCCGCAAAATTAGGCAAGTATTTCAAAGAGCAAAATCACCGTCCGTTGTTAGTTGCCTGCGATATCTACCGTCCTGCCGCTATTGACCAGTTGAAAGTAGTAGGCGAAAAGGCGGGAGTACCTGTCTTTGAAATGGGAACACAAAATCCCGTAAAAATCGCCAAAGAAGGCATAAAACACGCCCGTGATTACGGTAACGATATAGTTATCCTCGATACCGCCGGTAGACTTCATATCGACGAAGAACTTATGCAGGAGTTAAAGGATATCAAAAAGGAAGTCGAGCCTGACGAAATCTTGCTTACTATCGACTCTATGACAGGTCAGGATGCAGTAAATGTCGCAAAGACTTTCAACGAAATGCTTGACATCACCGGCGTAATTCTTACTAAACTCGACGGCGATACCCGTGGCGGTGCTGCTCTTTCTGTCAAAGCAGTCACAGGCAGACCGATAAAGTTCTCCGGTATCGGCGAAAAATTAGAAGATATCGAAGTTTTTCACCCCGACCGTATGGCAAGCCGTATTCTCGGTATGGGCGATGTTCTTACTCTTATCGAAAACGCCGAGCAGAAACTCGACGAGAAAAAGGCAGCCGAACTCGCCGACAAGATGATGAAGAACAAAATGGACTTCAACGATATGCTCGACCAGTACGAGCAGATACGCAGTATGGGACCGATAAAAGGCATTTTGTCAAAAATCCCGGGTATCGGCAACAAGGCAGATGATATGGATATCAACGAACGCCAACTCGATTGGAACAAGGCGATTATCCTTTCGATGACGCCCGAAGAACGCGAACACCCCGGACTTATGAATCCCTCGCGAAAACGCAGGATTGCCGCAGGCTCGGGCAGGTCGGTCGAAGAAGTTAACCGCCTTATAAAGCAACTTGAACAAACGCAGAAAATGATAAGACAGTTTACCTCAAAAGGTAAAAAAGGCAAGCGTATGCGTGCTATGATGAACAACGGTATGCCCCCGATGGGCGGAGGCTTTCCGTTCTAAACCGAATTTATTTACTTTTAAATAAATACTATATCAAAGAGGAGGAAATATTATGGTAAAAATCAGACTCAGAAGAGTTGGTGCCAAGAAACAGCCTTTTTACAGAATCGTAGTCGCTGATTCAAGATACCCTCGTGACGGTCGCTTTATCGAAGAAATCGGTACTTACAACCCCCGTGTTGAAAAAGACGATGTAAAGGTAGACGCTGACAAAGTCAAAGAGTGGATTGCAAAAGGCGCACAACCCACAGACACCGTTAAATCTTTATTGAAAAAGAACGGCATTCTCTAATTATGAAAGGATATACTCTAAACCATGAAAGAATTATTGCTTACTATTGCAAAAGGACTTGTAGAAGAGCCCGACGCAGTATCAGTTACTGCTGACGAGCCCAACGAAGAAGGCACAATCGTTTATCACATCCATGTAGCCGAAGGCGATATGGGTAGAATTATCGGCAAACAGGGAAGAATAGCAAAGGCTATCCGTACAGTTGCCCGCAGTGCCGCAATTCGTAAAGACGAAAAAGTAATGGTAGAAATCGACTGAGATTTTTAAAAAAGCGGTGACGAAAACTCGTCACCGCTTTTTTTGTTTTTTATTTTTTAATCTTAACTCTTAACACTTAAAACTTAAAACTAATAAAACTACCCCACCGACAATCCTAACGGATTGCCACCTCCCCTCACTCGTCAAAGCAAACTCCGTTCTTTCTGTTTCCGTGCAAGCACGAAAACTCTGGAACTTCGTTGCTCCTCCTCTTCCCAAAAAGTCTTTGACTTTTCGGGAGCCCTTTGGAGGCTAATAGGTAATAAAATATATTTGTTGCGATAATTTACCTTTTATGCTAAAATCTTTTTTGGTGATTATATGTTAAAGCAATTTTTAGAAGTCGGAAAGGTTGTCGGTACTCACGGTATTCTCGGCGAAGTCCGTGTTGAGTGTTGGTGCGACTCCCCCGATTTTTTATCAAAATTTAATACCCTGTATTTTGACAAAGGCGCTGTGTCTTTGTCTGTCAAAGCACGCCCGCACAAGAATATCGCACTTGTTAAAATCAAAGGTGTCGATACAATAGAGCAGGCTGAAGTTTACAGAAACAAGGTGCTGTATATAAACCGAGAAGACGCAAAACTGCCAAAAGGCAGGTACTTTGTATCCGATATTATCGGTATGAAAGTAGTAAACCTCGACACAAACGAAGTCATAGGCGAAATTTCCGATGTGCTGAAAACAGGCTCGAACGATGTCTACGAAATGAAGCGTAGTACAGGCGAGAAAATCTATATCCCCGTAATTGACGATATTGTCAAAGAGCGTGATTTTGAGAAAGGCGAAATCTACATCAAACCGATGAAAGGACTGCTTGACGATGAGGATTGATATGATTACCCTTTTCCCCGAAATGTGCGAAAGTGTTTTGGGCGAAAGTATAATCGGCAGGGCGCAAAAAAGCGGGGCGCTGGACTTGAGATTTCATCAACTGCGAGATTTTGCTTTTGATAAGCACAAGAGAGTTGACGACAGCACCTACGGTGGCGGTATGGGTATGCTGATGATGGCAGAGCCTATCGCTTTATGCTTTGAACATATTTGTGAAGAAGTCGGCGAGAAGCCGTATTTTGTCTATATGTCGCCAAAAGGCAAGGTTCTAAATCAGCAAAAACTCAAAGAAATATCGGCAAAAAAGAATGTCTGTGTTTTGTGCGGGCATTACGAGGGCGTTGACCAAAGGGTTATTGACGAGTTCGTTGATGAGGAAATCTCAATCGGGGACTATGTCTTAACAGGCGGTGAACTCCCCGCCTTGGTGTTTGTCGATGCTTTGTCACGCCTCGAAGAAGGCGTTTTGTCGAACGACGAGTGCTTTACACTCGAAAGCCACTATGACGGACTTTTGGAATACCCGCAGTATACAAAGCCCGCCGTTTGGCGTGAAAAAGAAGTTCCGCCCGTTTTGCTGTCGGGACATCATAAGAATATCGAAAAGTGGCGCAGAGAGCAAAGTGTAATCGAGACCGCACGCCTTCGCCCCGATATGCTTCAAAAAGCAGAATTGACAGACAGCGAAAAAGAATTGGCAGAAAGCATAATAGCAGGAAATATTGCACAAAATACAAAAAAGTCGTAGTTGTTTTCCCTAAAAAACGGGTTTATAATTTTATCCCTTGTATGCTAAGTACAAAATATTATCAACATTTTAGTTAATATGCACAATAAACAAGTTTTTTGTTTTTTGCTTTTATGTATCAAAACAAAATTGTTTTTTCCCTGTTGACCTTGGTAATTTTTGTGGATATAATATCAATACAATCAATTGGAATATAAATATTTTTAACAGAAACATTTACAAAGAGAGGGTTTATTATGTACGTTAAGGATGTATTGGTTCAAAATAAAGCAGGTTTACATGCGCGTCCGGCTACTTTTTTCATTCAGAAAGCCAACGAGTATAAGTCATCAATCTGGGTTGAAAAAGATGAGCGTAAAGTTAACGCAAAAAGTCTTCTCGGCGTTTTGTCACTCGGCATTATCGGTGGTACTACAGTAAAGATTTATGCTGACGGTGCTGATGAAACAGAAGCAGTCGAAGGTTTGGTTGCTCTTGTTGAGTCCGGATTTGCTGAATAATCAGTTAGTTTTTGGCGGAGTTTTACTCCGCCTTTTTTATTTGCAAAAATTTCTATAATCTTCTTTGTTGATTATTTCACTTTTATCGTGTAAGATAAAAGAAAAGTATATAAAGGTGGTGAAACTGTGAGCGAAAAGTTAAAAGAACTTCGAAAAAAGGCTATGGCGCTGCCGTTGTCGCCGGGCGTATATATAATGAAAAACAAATCGGGCGAGATTATTTATATCGGCAAAGCAAAAGCCATGAAAAACCGTGTCAGCCAGTATTTCGGCTCACAGAATAACCATGTAGAAAAAGTCAGGAGAATGGTAGAGAATGTTGATGACTTTGAATACATCATCACCGACAGCGAGTTTGAGTCGCTGATACTCGAATGCAGTTTGATAAAACAGCATACGCCGAAGTACAATATACTATTAAAAGATGACAAAGGCTACAGTTATATCAGGGTGTCAAATGACGAGTGGCGCAGGCTGTCTTATGTCTTGCAAAAAAAAGACGACGGGGCAGAGTACATCGGACCGTACAAGTCGAGTTACTATGTAAAAACTTCTGTCGAGCAGGCACAAAAGATTTTTATGCTGCCTACCTGCAATCGCCGTTTCCCCGAAGATTTCAAAAAGCAAAGACCTTGCCTTAATTTTCATATAAAACAATGTTGTGCGCCCTGCCGAGGAAAAATGAGCAAAAATGAATACGACGAGCATATCGACTCTGCAATAGATTTTCTAAAAGGCGGCAGTGCAAAAACAATAAGAAAAATGACCGAAAAGATGCAAGAAGCATCGGAAAAACTCGATTTTGAGCAGGCGGCAAAATATCGCGATATAATAAACGCCGCAAAAAGAATGCAGGACAAACAAAAGGTCGTCAACATTGATATAGACGAATGTGACGCTATTGCCCTTGCTGTAGGCGAGAACAAAGGCTCGTTTGAGGTTTTTCGGTTTTCTTGCGGCAGACTTTACGACAGAGAAAACTTTATTATTGATGATATAGGTGACGAAGAAACAGCAAGAGAGGAATTTTTGCTTCGTTACTATTCCATACGAGAAGTCCCGAAAAAGATTTTTCTCGACGCAGAGTTAAAAGACGCGGAAGTTTTGGAACAATGGCTATCCGATAAACGAGATAAAAAGTCGAAAAAAGTTTATCTTTTGTCACCGAAAAAGGGCGTATATAAAGACCTTGTAGATCTGTGCAGGAAAAATGCTTTTGAGTCCCTTGCCCAGCAAAGCGGAGTTACGGGAAAGCAACTTTCCGTTTTGGAGGAGTTAAAAGACCTTTTGGGACTTGATACACTGCCAAGGTATATCGAAAGTTACGATATATCGAACCTATCTGGTAGCGAAAATGTAGCGGGAATGGTAGTTTTCGAAGACGCAAAGCCGAAGAAATCCGCTTACAGAAAGTTCAAAATCAAGTCTTTTGAGGGACAAGACGATTATTCCTCAATGCGAGAAGTAATGACGAGAAGAATAGAAGAATATAAGAAAGGCGAGAATGACGGTTTTTCCCGATTGCCCGACTTGATTTTGCTCGACGGCGGAAAAGGGCAGGTAAGTGCAGTAAAACCGCTGTTAGTAGAAGCAGGGCTTGATATTCCTTTGTTCGGTATGGTAAAAGACGACAAGCACCGCACCCGCGCAATAACTAACGAAAACGGCGAAATTGAAATAAAACGAAACCGCAGGGTTTTCTCTTTTGTTACATCAATACAGGACGAAGTACACCGCTTTGCGATTTCATTTCATCACAACAGACGCAAAAAAATGCTCGGCATTTCACTTACCAAAATTGACGGCATAGGCGAAAAGCGGGCAAAAGAATTGTTAAGGTATTTTCGAACGGTAAAAAATATTGAACAGGCATCAATGCAAGAACTTGAAAATGCACCGAGTATGACACACGACAGTGCATTGAATGTATACAGATATTTTCACACAAAGGAAGAACTATGAGAGTAATAACAGGAAGTGCAAGGGGCAGAGTGCTTGAAACGCTAAAAGGTGACGATGTTGTTCGCCCAACCACCGACAAAGTAAAGGAAGCAATTTTTTCCGCTATACAATTTGATATCGAAGGCAGAACTTTTTTAGATGTTTTTGCAGGTTCGGGACAAATGGGAATAGAAGCATTATCCCGTGGGGCAAAGTCGGCGATTTTCCTCGACCAAAGTCGGAAGGCAACAGAGTGCATTAAGAGAAATCTTATGGTTACAAATTTGCAACCTAATGCTACAATTTATTGCACAAATTCGGTAAATTTTCTAAAAACTGCCAACATACACTATGATATTGCCTTTCTCGACCCACCCTACAATTCGGGGTTGTTACAGGAAATTATACCTATTATTGCACAAAATATGGGAAAATCAGGGGTAATTATTTGTGAAAGTGCATTAAATGATAAAATATTACAAAAATATTACAAATTTACTCTTGACAGGTTACATTCCTATGGTAAAATAAAGGTAAGCATTTATCGTCACGAGGATTGTATTAACGAAAATTGACGAAGTTTTTGGGAGACTGTCTATGCACACTACGGTAATTTGCCCGGGCAGTTTTGACCCGGTCACGCTCGGTCATGTTGATATCATTACACGAGCGTCCAAAATGTTTGAAAAAGTCATTGTCGCCGTTATGGTCAATGTAAAGAAAACTCCGAGTTTCACTCTGGAAGAACGGATTTCTTTTCTGGAGCGTACTTTGTCGGGACTTGAGAATGTCGAAGTCGTCGGCTACGATGGTCTGCTTGCCGAATATGCCAGAATGCGCGGAGCAACCGCCATTGTAAAAGGACTTCGAGCCGTGTCGGACTTTGAGTACGAATTCCAAATGGCTTTAACAAACAAAAAACTTAACCCCGAACTCGAAACGGTCTTTTTAACGACTGAAGCAAGATACCTTTACTTGAGTTCGAGTATCGTCAAGCAGGTTGCATCCTTTGGCGGTGACATCAAAAACTTTGTCCCCGAATGTATACACGACGAGGTTTGCGAGCGTATTAAATTAAAACAGTAATTTTTAGTAGAAAGGAATACCCAAAATGAGAGTGGACGAACTGATTAACGATTTGCAGGATATGATTGCGGAGGCAAAATCTGTTCCCCTTACAGGCGGAAAAGTCCTTGTAGAATCGGAAAAAATCTATGACATCCTTGATGAAATTCAGGAAACACTTCCCGCAGAAGTAAGACAGGCAAAGAATATCGTTGCCGACAGAAGCCAGATTATCTCCGAAGCAAAGAAAGAGGCTGAAGACATCATTCGTGCTGCCGAAGAGAGAAAGAAAGCAATGATTGACCAAAGCGAAATTATGCGTGCGGCAAAGGCAGAAGCAACAGAACTGATGAACGATGTTAAGGCAAAATCTGCCGAAATGCGTAAAGCGGCTAACGATTATGTCGAGAACATTATGAAGAAAACAGACGAAGCGATTACTGCTCAACTCACCGAACTTCGCAAAACCCGTCAGAATCTTAGAATAACAAAAAAATCTAACTAAGATTAAGAGCCGAGTGACGAAGTGCGTTGCACTTCGAATGAAAAATTAAGAGTGAATAATGAATAATTTCGGGAAAATCGCTTTGCGATTTTTGAGATTTATTCTTACCTTATTAGTCGCCCCTTGTGAGGGAAGATGTCAAAATGTTTAGTCTTGACAGAGGGGCAGTCTTACAAATAACAAAGTTTGTTTTTGTAATGAATAACAAATAAAATTCATTATCATGAACTAAACCCGCCGAGGGTATCTTCGGCGGGTTTTTGCTGTGTTTTACAGGGATTTTTATATTCCAAACAGGAAAATTTCAATGTTGTAAAATTTTTTTGAAAAATTGTAACTTTTCTCTTGATTTTCTCCAAAAGATAGTATATAATTTGAAATAGGGTGGCAAAAGGTGGCTTTTGGTGACATTTATTACTAAAAATTAACCGCTTTTTGAAATTGTTTGATAATTTATCTTTGGGAGGTGGCAGAATGTTCTCAGGTACAAGCATACACAGTATTGACAGCAAGGGCAGAATTGTTCTGCCGCAGGATTTTCGTGAACAACTCGGAGAGAGTTTTTATGTAACTTCCGGATTTAACAAATGCGTTCAGATTTTATCGGTAGAAGAATTTGACCGCCTGCGTGAGCAGATTAGGCTGTTACCCGCCGACAAAGCACTTTCTTTGCAGTATGTTCTGATTTCTCCGGCAACTCTTGTTTCGCCGAATTCCCAAGGTCGTGTAACAATCTCACAGAAACTTCGCGAGGACAGTTGTCTTAAAAAAGATGTTGTCGTTGTCGGAATGGATACCCGAATTGAAGTTTGGGACAAAGAAGAATTTGATATGTTTATTGAGAAGCAGAAACAGGACTCCCTAAAAGAGGCTCTGGAACTTCTCAGACTGTGAGGGAAAGATGAGTTTCTCTCATATCCCCGTTATGCTTTACGAAGCGGTTGACGGACTCTATATTAAACAAAACGGTATCTATGTTGACGGCACAGCCGGTGGCGGAGGTCATTCAAGTGAGATTTTATCACGCCTGACAACAGGAAAACTTATTTCCATAGACCAAGACCCCGACGCGATAAAAACCGTCAAAGAACGGTTCAAAGATAACGAAAACTCCATTGTGATAAAAGGCAATTTTGCCGATATAAAGGAACTTCTTGCCGAGAGAGGCGTGTTCGAAGTCGACGGGGTTTTGCTTGATTTAGGCGTATCATCACACCAACTCGATACAGCAGAGCGTGGCTTTTCTTATCACGAAGACGCTCCTCTTGATATGAGAATGAGCCAAACAGGTACAACCGCCGCGGATTTGGTAAATACTTTGCCGTATCCGGAACTTGCGAAAATCCTAAATGACTACGGCGAGGAAAAATTTGCTTCAAGTATAGCAAGGGGAATGGTTAAGGCACGAGAGAAAAAGCCGATAAAAACAACTCTTGAACTTGCCGAAATCGTAAAAGCAAATGTTCCGCAAAAGGTACGCAGAGACGGTCATCCCGCAAGAAAAACTTTCCAGGCGTTGAGAATAGCCGTAAACGGTGAACTCGATGTTTTGAAAAAGGGAATAGACAGCGCGTTTGAATTACTCTCAAAGTCGGGCAGATTGTCGCTTATCACTTTCCATTCGCTCGAAGACAGGATAGTAAAGCAGAAAATGGCAGAATTTTGTCAAGGCTGTACCTGTCCGAAAGACTTTCCCGTCTGCGTATGCGGAAAGACTCCGAAAGCGAAACTGATTACCCGTAAACCGATAGTCGCAACCGAGAAAGAAATCACCGATAACCCCCGTTCACGCTCGGCAAAACTTCGTGTTGTGGAAAAGATTTGATTTTTTTCGTTAGTGCAACCTATATATATAGCAAAATTTCCCTCAATTTGTATATATTCACTATGGACATAAGAGGGCTTTTGTAGTAAAATATTAACAAGGTTGTAATTGTTGTTACAATTTTTGACATTATACAAGAAATTGTGTTTGCATGTCGTTTTTGCTCACAATATGGTATATTGCCGATAAAGAAAAATACCTAACACTTGCGAAATTACAACCGATTATTTTACATATTATTACACGATTGTTACTTTTTTACATATAGGAATTTTGATTTTACATCAAACAGAAAACAGAAACCAAAGTGCTTGATTTTCAAGTTAGGAAATTCGGGGTGTAGTATGGCTTATATTGACAGGAATTTAGCCTATGACCTGCGCTTGTTTGAGGTTCCCCGTGAAGAAAAAAACAGAAACACGATAAAAGGGAAAAAGGAACAGAAAAAAACAAGTTCTGCTCAAAGCGAAAGTGCAAAAACTGAAAAACAGAATAATGTTGTCGAGTTTTCCCAAAACACAACAAAACGCGTCAAAAGAAGAAAAAATAATTTCTTCAAAATTGGTGCCAGTTTTGTTTTGGCTTTTGTTGTAATCGCTGCGGTAGTGTTTATTATCCACGGACAGGTTCAACTTACCGAACTTAATCAGCAGATTGCAGATGCAAAAGCAGACCTCGCGGAAAAGCAGAGCATTTACACCCAACTTGAGATGAAAGTTGATGCTTCGATTTCCACAGCGGTTGTCGAAAAGTATGCGCAGGAAAACCTCGGTATGAGCAAGGCAAGCAATTCACAAAAAGAATTTATCAGTCTGTCGGAAGGTGACAAGGCTGAACTTGGAATTAGTGCT
>JAZLJE010000052.1:0-1803 GCA_045617705.1 Ruminococcus sp. | reverse complement strand
TGAGTTTCCTCCGACCATAACCATGGAAGGCTCAACGCCCATCATATCAGCCATAAGTTTTTTGCACTCGGGAATACCGTCAAACACACCGTAGTTTCGTCATTCTGTACCGTTTTCGCTCGTGCAATTTGAATCGCTGTTAATCACATCAAGCATTTTCTGCGATAAATTCAACTGTTCTACACTCGGTACGCCGCGTGACATATTGAGTTTCAGTTTGAGTCCCTTAATGTTTTCATATTCGTTTTTGAGTTCTTCGTGCAGTTTATTCAACTGCACTTTATCCATTTCGCTAAAAAGCATTTTTGCACCTACTTTTCAAAAAATTGCAAAATATAAAAATATTTACACCATATTATATAATATTCCGCAATTTTTTGCAACAATAATTTCTCTTCTTGCAGAAAATGAACATAAAAAATGCCCGTGTGATAACGGGCATAATTTATAACGCTTAATAATATTTGTAGTAACCGTAATTGTATTTGCTGTAATATTTACGGTCATGGAGTGAACATCCGACTTTCAGGAAACCGAGTACTTTGGAGTCTGCAAGTTTGATATTCAAAAGTGTTCTTTCGATATCGCCGTGAGTAGTAACCTTTTCACGGACAACAAGAACATATCCCGCTACATAATCTTTGAGTAGCAATGTATCTGCAACAACACCGATAGGCGGTGTATCCATAATTACATAGTCATAGCGCTCTTTGAGTCTTTTCATCAAGGCTTCAAAAGAACTTGACGCAAGAAGTTCGGATGGATTTGGCGGAATTGTACCTGATGTAAGAACATCAAGACAGGCAATTACATCTTTATTTACCGTTGTTTCAAAATCGGCAAACTGACCGATAACTTCGGAAAGTCCTGTGTCGTTTTTCAACTTCAAAAGGTTGTGCATATTCGGACGACGAAGGTCGGTATCGATAAGCAGTACCCTCTTGCCCATCTTTGCAAAAGAGATAGCAAGGTTAACTGTTGCGGTACTTTTACCTTCACCTTTTGACCATGATGTAACGGCTACGCAGTTATTGTTTTCGGCAACCATAGAGAAAACAAGGTTGGTACGGGCAATTTTGTAGCCTTCAACTATAGCAAATTTAGAGTCACCGGAAATAACATTTTTTGATTTATCCTGTGTGGAAGTGGTTTTTTCTTTGACAAATGGTAATTTCATTTTCATTTCTTTGCACCGCCTTCCGATTCAAAGTCGATAATCTCTGCAAAAACAGGAATATCGTACATTTTATACAAGTCATCATTAACTTTGATTGTTGTATCGACAACTTCAAGCAAAAATGCAATGGCAAGCCCTAGGAAAAGACCGATAGCCAAACCGATGACTACAAATCTCGGTACGCTCGGTGATGACGGAGCGCGGGGAATTGCCGCTTCGTCGACGGTATCAACCTTACCTGCTTCACCAAAATATTTTGCAAAAACGGCAGGAGCGGCAGCAGCAACTTTATTTGCAACATTAGCGGCTGTACCGGGGTCGGAAGACGAAGCCGTTATTCTTAGAAAATAAGATTCTTCAATCGCTTGTATGGAAACCGAATTACCGCCAATGATACTTTTCATATCCGGGTCTTGTGTAAACAGTACTGTACAGGTATTTGCAAGTGCAACTGATGAAGAAATATTAGAAGTATTAACTACATCAGAATTGCCTCCTGCTGCAGTAGTCGGATTTTGAACATCTCCATACACAAATTTTGAGTCATTCTGTACGATAACCAAAGCGCTTGTTGTATAGACAGGAGTTACAAAAAACGAAACATAAATATAGGACAAAACTCCGCC
>JAZLJE010000051.1:0-4588 GCA_045617705.1 Ruminococcus sp. | reverse complement strand
ATTTTGTTCTGTCAGATAGAACATATCAATCGGGTTGTAGTTTACGCTTGTAACAAGAGAATCCCACTTGTTTGAAAGTTTGATTTCTTCCGATACCGATACACCGCCGGGCATTACCTGAGTTTTATTTCGGGAACTGTCACCTGTGATAATGATGTTTGTGTTGCCCTTTGTCATTGTAGCAACTGTGTCGATGTTGGCATAAGTGATACCGTTCATCCAAGCAGGAGAAGCGGTTAACTTTGCATCTTCAGATTTAGCAGACTTCAAATTGTCATAAACATCGGAGAATGATTTTTTAAGTGCTCCGCCTGTATTAGCATAGTAATATGCGTATGTACGCATCCAAAGAGGACGACGAGCATTCTCTACCAAAGCACTTTCAAGTGCATCTTTTGATTTATATTTTGCGGATAAAGCGGTTGCAACTGACTCTGTGATAAATATAAGTCTCTTTGCATTTGCGTTTTCTTCAACAGATGCACTACCTAAACCGCCCAAATTTTTCTCGGTAACATCCCAAGCAAGAACTTTCATAATTTCGTCAGGAAGGTCTGTTGCGGGAGTTATATTATTACCCCACATTGAGAACGAGGTTGCGGTAATTACATTATCGTTAAGTTCGTAACCTTGCTCAACATGATGAGGTTTCCAACCGATGTTTTCGCAAACTTCTTCATTCTCGGAAAAAACCAAAGGTTGAACATTACCGAAAGCGTTTGTACGCTTGATACCGGCAAGGTTGATAAGAGCAAGTTCCATAAAACGACCAATACCGATGTTTGCTTCTTCGGTTGTCATACCTTGAGTACAATCAATGCCAATCTGACGAGCCATAGGACCGTTTACATACATCATCGGGGTAAGTTTTCCCGACTTCAAAGAATCGAGATAGTCGCTATTGCTCAACGCTTGTGTAAATGCTATACAAACAGGCAAATGTTCAGGAGAACATCCTGCCATAATAGCGTTAGCGGCAACCATATACGCTTTAACTGATTTGTTGTTAACAGTTGCAATTACTTCATCATAACCGTATGAGGAATACTGCATAAATTTTTCCGCTTTAATTTTTGTCGGCGGAACAATCGGCATCCCGTCTGTCATACCTTTATCCTGAAAATATTTTTCAACTTGTTCATAAGTACCTGTATACAGCGGAGGATATGATGCATCAATACTACTACTCGGTGAAATTACAGGATATCTGTTATTTGCAGGCTCTATCAAATCATACTGGTCTTCAAGAATGCCCATATTTTCGTAAGTTTTGCCTTCTCTTTCAAAATCGTGCTCATAACCATCCGGCAATACTGCGGCAGAAGTTGCTGTCAAAGAAATAATCATACAACTTATGACGAGCAACAAACAAAGCAGTATTGAAATCGCACGCCTACTGATATTTGACTTCATAGTACCACCCTTTCTTTTGGTGTTGTTAATATATTACGATACTTGTTTTTCGACTTTCATTAAAGATTGTAATTACTGATAGGGCTGTAACCTTCGTTTGCTACTAATGTGTCCCAGTTTCTCGGTAGATTTACATTAAATGATGCACAGTCACCTCCGGGCATAATCTGGAACTGACTGCTTGTGTCTCCGCCGGTAATTACAAAGCCTGTGTTATTTGCTTCAATAGTTTGAGTTGTATCAATTGTATTAAACGGTACAACGCCTTTAAGCCACTGTGGTACTTCTGTGGTTTTAACTATATCACGCTCAACATTCTCTGTTGATAAGCCTCTTTTTATATCGTTATAATGCTGGTCAAAAGTTGTATTCAAATGAATTTTTGAGCCTGTATTTGCCCAATAATGTGCATAAGTACGCATCCAAAGAGGTCTGCGTGCTGTATTTATTAGAGTTTCTTTTAAGGCTGTTTTTGAATTGCTGCCTTTAGCAAGAGTTGTAGCCACACTCTTTGTCAAGAAAATCATACGGGCTTCTCGTGGGTTTGTATTACCAAGTCCGTTTTGCTGTTTTTCGGTAACATCCCACGAAAGGAGTTGTAGTGCTTTATCTGGATCGGTTGTGCCTACATCAACAGGGTTGCCCCATGTAAGGGTTGAGCCACAGGTGACTACGCTTGTATTAAGGTCATAGCCTTTTTCTACATGGTACGGATTCCAACCGATGTCAAGGCAGGTTTGCTCATCTTCTGCAAACGCAAACGGGAGCATATATCCGAATGTACCCATTCTGTTTTCTTTGATTTTATAACCTGCAAGATTCAGCATAGCAAGCGACATAAATCTTCCGAGAAGTTTGTTCGCCTTTTCGTTTATCATACCATCTTCATAAGAAAATCCGAGTTGGCGGGCAATGGGACCGCTGACAAGAATATATGGAGTCCAACCATGTGTACTTGCAAGTGATTTGTAGAAATTACCATTTGCCAAACAACGGGTAATTGCTATACAAAGAGGCATATATTCAGGAGGACAACCTGCCATAATAGCATTTACTGCCACCTGATAAGCCATTATCTTTTTATTAGCAGGAGGAACATCCTGAACTTCACCGTTTCTTGAGTTAACTATATCTGTTGCATTGTAGGTTGTATATTGCAAGTAATAATCAACTTTGTCTTTTGTCGGAGGAACAACAGTAAGTCCATCGGACATTTCGTAAACTTCATAATACTGCTGAACACGCTCATAAGAACCTGTAAAAACAATATCATCATATTGTACGCCTGCTATATCACCGGCAATAGCATCTGCTTCTTCCTGTGTTAATTCGGTAGTCAAAGCAGTTACAATCTGCGGGAACAGAACTTCACGAGCCTTTCTTTGTTGTTCTTCGGTTGTATGGTTAGCAAAAGCTCCCGGGTACGCCGCAGTTCTTACAACAGGAACGCCACGGTTATAACCAGTGGATTGAATTTGCGGAACAAAAGCCTCTGCGCCTACTACAACAGCAGGAATACCTGCATATTCGGCGGCAAGTCCGTTACCTGTTTCTTTTACTGTACAAATACCGCAACCGCAGTTACCGGAGATAACGGCATCAATACCGTATTTCTTTAGGTTGTCTTGAAATTCTATTGATTTAGCACTTACGCTGTTGGGGTTATAAGTGCCGCTCTTTCCGATTTCGTCTGTCATATAATATGTAGTACAACCATATTGTTGTTGAAGCATCTCACTTATTACCGCATGGGTAACAGATGCAGAAAAACTTCCGCCTACAAGTGCAATTTTTTTGCCTTGCAAGGTGGTAAGTCTGTGTGGTTGTTCAATAGGTGTAATTGATGAACCGCTTGGTACAGGCGAAACAACCTGATACTCGTTTTTTGTCGGTTCGGCGTTTGACGCTTCCCCAACCTTTGCGATATCTTCCGTTTCAACTGCCGATGCAGATATGTTTGCAGTTATCATCAAAGTAAGAGAGAGCAAACACAGAAACAGAGCAATCGCGCGTTTTGTGATGTTTGTTTTCATAAAACCATCCTTTCAGCGTTTATTTCACGGACATAAAATCCGAAAGTTTCTTAATAATTATTCAATCATCGTGCTTTGTATTGTCGGTTTAGGAAGGTTTTCGGGTTTGTAGTAAGTGCAACTTCCGAAAACTTCATCAAAGAAAATCGACTTAACGGTATTGTCGTCGACAAAATTCAGATTGCCGTTTTCGTCAAATTCATATTCGACTTTTTGTTTGAACATTTTATCAGTTACAAGGCTGAATTCAAGTTCACCATTATTTGTTGTATAAGCATAATACATATACCTGTCAAGTGCTAAATCTTCACTTTCATAATGAATAATCATTATTCCGTTTTCTTTGAAATCCAGCGTCTCAACATACGGAATTGTGTACATATAATATTCGACAAATCGCTCATTTGTTGCCCATTGTCCGAGAAGTTTTTCATCTTTTTCAAAGGAATCGTAAGTTTCTTTTTCGTAATCAGGTGCTTTTGTTTGACAGAAAACATACTCTTGCTTAGGATATGTTTCGCCTGTTTCTTCATCGGTATATTCAGGATAAGTAACAGTAAGTTTTGCATTTTTCAAAATCTTTGAGCCACTTATGGTATATTCAAATTCTCCTGCGCCCATATCAATATACTTTTTGCCGTCTTTTTCGGAAAGTTTATACTCTCCTTCTTCAATGCCACCTTGATAGTATGTTTTATATGTACCGTCTCCATATTCATCGGGACTGCTGAATTTATAGTAAGATTTGTCACTGTTTTCTATTTCATCCGGAGTAGCATCAGAGGATATTTCAGGATTTACTTTCAACTGCCAGTCGCCGCTTATTGTTTTTGGCGCAAGGAAAATATAAGCAACTGCGCCTGCGACAAGCAAAACAGCAATGATAATAATTGTAATAATCAATTTTTTATTCCTAAATTTTTCTTTCATAAATACGCCTTCACTCTTTATTAGTAAATCCATACATCATATCAATTACACTTTTTATCATTATATGATATGATTCGGTTGTATCAACGGATAGTCCGTCAAAAACGCCGATTGCATCAAGGGATGAAAAGCCGTGAGTTACAACTCTCATAGCGACATAAATATGTTCTAATGCCGATTTTTCCTCAATAAGTCGGATCGTAGCCATGTCG
>JAZLJE010000050.1:0-1318 GCA_045617705.1 Ruminococcus sp. | reverse complement strand
AAAAATTGAGTATAGCCGAAAGCCTTTGCACGAGCATACGCTTTTTTGATTCGACATTTGAACGAATGTTGTACTTTGCGACAAAGGTGTTTTCATCTGTGCTCATAATTCCGAGATTGAGCGAGGTTTCAACAAGTCCGTCTATATCAAAACTCATATCTATAATTCCGTTTGGCAAAGCTGACAGCAGGGAGATAACCGCCTGTGTCGATTTTTCGTCAAGCGGCTTTTCATATTCACAGGGCAATAACGAAATCGTAATGCCGTTGTCAGTTTTGCCGTATTCGTTTGAAAGCACTCTGTCAAGTTCTTCGCATTTGGCATTTATTTTTTCAGGTTTTTTGCAAAGAATAACAGCAGTAGAAGTGTTTGGAATAGCGTTGACTTTCAGCCCGCCTTGAAGGGAAGAAATCCGTATATCTTGAGCAAGCGAAATTTCGTTTAGTATCCTCGACAAAATCATATTTGCATTTGCTCTGCCTTTGTCGATTTCGATTCCCGAATGTCCGCCCAAAAGTCCGCTTACGGTAATTTTCAGCGGTGTTCCGTAATAGTCTTCTCTTTCTATCGGCAAAGTACATTTTGCTTCAATTCCGCCTGCACAGCCTACTGTGAAAACTCCCTCAACTTCCGAGTCGATATTGAGCAAAGTTTTTGCTTTCAAATCGCTTGTATCAAGAAAAGTTGCACCGAACATTCCTGTTTCTTCGTCGGTTGTGAAAACCCCTTCAATCGGCGGGTGTTCAATATCGTCTGATGAAAGTATTGCAAGGATATACGCAACAGCAATACCGTCGTCACCGCCGAGCGTTGTACCTTTTGCAAAAATTGTTCCGTTTTCAGTAGAAAGGTCAAGCCCTTCTTTTTGCATATCCTTTGTGCAGTCGGGTGACTTTTCGCACACCATATCAATATGCCCCTGAAGAATAACAGCCTCGCTGTTTTCAAATCCTTTTGTACCGTTCTTGAAAATGACAACATTTTGCTTTTCGTCTTTGCGGTATTTTAGGTTATGCTCCTTTGCAAAGTCAACAAGGTAGTTGCTTATTTGGCGGAGATTTCCCGAGCCGTGGGGAATTCTGCAGATTTCTTCAAAATAGTAAAAAACTTTTTCGGGTTGTATATCTGATAGTGCTCGCATAATATGCCTCTTTTCTATGAAAAAATTGTACCACAGCAAAACTTATACTGTCAATGTGAGATTGGTTTTATTTAGCACAATAACAGAAAATTTATGAACATCTGAATATATTTGTCAGCCTCGCTCATAATAAAATCGGAGGCGTTATTATGAAGAAATACAAACATAAGAGTAATA
>JAZLJE010000049.1:0-1523 GCA_045617705.1 Ruminococcus sp. | reverse complement strand
CAAGAAGTTCATACGCATAGTCTTCCATACCGATGATGTAGCAGTCACCTTTCTTTGTCTTCGGTGTGAAAAGACGAGAGCCCGAAGAATTGAGCCATTCGTCACAGCCGATAGAAATATCGGTGTCTTTTCCTTCTTTGTCTTTTTCTCTGATAAGTTCAACGCCGATAGCACTTTTGCCGACGCCGACCTTGAAATCATCAACATCAATACAATGGTATCCAGAGTAGGTTATAGTACCGGTTGCAAGTTTAGTCCAATCTTGCTTGTCGGTTTTCGGAATCTTATCCTTGTCAAGAGGAATGTAGTAGATGTTATAGGTTGAGCCGATAGACTGGGACTCAAACTTTACTTTATCAACCGTGTTGTGTTTGCTGTCATAATCAAAAACACTTACATAGGTGATTTCATCAAAGAAAGGTTTATGAAGTCTTTCATTTTCTATATTGTTGATGTATGAAAATTCGTAAGTAGCACCGTCAACTTCGTTTTGATACATTCTGACTCTGTCGTCGGGTTTTTCGTAACTCGAAATAGCATAACTTGAACCGAAACGCTTGTCGAAAATATAGAGGTCTTCGTAGGAAATCCAGAAGTAACCGTTCTTGCCCCACATATCGGACCAACTGTTTTTACAAAGGAAAGCACCGTCGTTTGTCGGTTGAGCGTCCTTTAGGAAATTGTCTTTACTGTAGTTGTCGTCCCAGCCGACTACCGATATGGCGTGACCGAGGAGTTTGCTCGTTTCTATACCGGGAACATTACAGTAAAATGCAGATGTATCGTAGTTGAGGTATTGGTTATCTGCGTGATAGTTTCCGACTACTGCACCGTAGTTGTATACGGCTGTTTTAATTGTTTCAATATCATTTTGTTTGAGATAGATTAGCGAGTCGGCAAGAAATACATTGTGGCTTGTTTTGTCGTATGCCTCATACTGCGCTCTGTCGATATTGTAGGGAAATTCGCTTTCAGGTCTTGCTCCTGACCACGATGTGAGATAACCCATCGAGATGTACGCATAACCGCCGTCGTTGTATTCACGCTGCCAGCCTGTACCGTCGCTCTTTCTGATGCCGAAATAGTTCATGTGCATCGGAGAGAGTATCGGAGTTTTTTCTTTATTTTTGAGCAGGAGTGTTTCAAAAGTAGCGGAAGAACTGTACGCCCAGCAGGTGTTGTAAAGTTGCATCCTTACGGGAGTGGTGTAGCCTAAATCAAGCGAACTGTAAGATGAAGGCAGAGAAGACTCTGGCTCAAGTTTTGTTCCTACTGTGTTGTAGTCTGCACTTATTACGGCAGCAGAGTCGTTTATAAGACTCAAAGATGCATTGTCGATTTCTGCTGCACCCGCTATAACGGGTACTGACAGAACAAAGATGACTGCAAGCAGTACAGAAACGATTTTAAAACGAATTTTCATAAGCATTACCTCAAAATCAGTATAGTTCAATATAGTTTATTTAAGCAAAGTTCCGATATTTTCACAACAGGAAAGTTTAGCAAGATATCTTTGCAGGTTG
>JAZLJE010000048.1:0-2222 GCA_045617705.1 Ruminococcus sp. | reverse complement strand
TATATGTGCCTTCGGCACATTCGATATAAACTCTTTGAGTTTATGTTATTATAGGTTAGATATTTAACAGGAGGATAATATGAAAATTTGCGTTTATGGTGCGGCATCTGACAAGATTGACGACATCTACAAAAATGCCGGAGAAACACTCGGAAAAGAAATTGCAAGGCGTGGTCATTCGCTCGTTTTCGGCGGCGGCTCAATGGGAATGATGGGAGCCTGCGCAAGAGGGGTAAAAAGCGAAAACGGAACTTCACTCGGTATTTCGCCGACTTTCTTTCAGGTTGACGGCTTGCTTTTTGACTCCTGCACAAAGTATCTGTATACCGAAACCATGCGCGAGAGAAAACAACTGCTCGAAAGCGAAAGCGACGGCTTTATCATAACTCCCGGCGGTATAGGTACGCTTGACGAATTTATGGAGATTTTCACTCTTCGTCAACTCAAACGACACTCAAAACCGATTGCCGTTTTCAATGTTGACGGCTTTTATGACCCGTTTGTAGATTTCCTACAGTCTCTTGCGATAAAGAATTTTGTTGCGAAAGATACATTGTCACTTTGTCTGTTTTCAAGCGATATCGACGAGATTTTGAACTATCTTGAAAACCCGCCAGAATTGGATTTTGAAGTAGAAAAACTGAAAAATTTAAAATAAATTTTCTGCATAGAAAAGAGGAAAATTATGAAGTATCATTTTAGTAAGGCTGACATTTTACTGCCGAAAAAAGATTTTGAAAAATGGGCGGTTATTGCCTGCGACCAGTACACCAGCGAGCCTGAATACTGGGAAGATGTAAAGGAAAAAGTAGGAGATACTCCCTCTGCTTTGAACATCATTCTCCCCGAAGTTTATTTAGGCGATAACAAAGAACAGCGCATTGAAAAGATAAACGAAAATATGGAAGAATATCTTTCAAGCGGTGTTTTTGATACCTTTGAAAATTCAATGATTTATGTTGAGCGTGAGTCAAACAACACGGTGAGAAAAGGTATTGTCGGCTTGATTGACCTTGAAGACTACGACTACAACAAAGGCTCACATTCGCTTATCCGTGCAACCGAGCAGACAGTTTTGGAGCGTATTCCTCCGAGAGTGCAGATAAGAAAAGATGCAAGTATTGAAATGCCCCATATCCTCCTGCTTTTTGATGATGAAAAGCAAACTGTTATCGAGCCGATATCAAGCAAAAAAGGCGAATATAATATGGCGTACGACTTTGATTTGATGAAAGACGGCGGTCATATCAGCGGATATTTCCTCGATGAAAAGTCGATAGAAATTGTGCAAAAAGCCCTTGAAAGTCTTATCGAAAACAGCGACGACAAACTTCTTTTTGCAGTAGGCGACGGTAACCATTCTCTTGCTACCGCAAAGGAATGTTACAACCTTTCAAAAAGTGAACTTGCCCGCTATGCTTTGGTCGAGATAGTCAACATCCACGACAAGTCGATTGAATTTGAGCCTATTTACAGAGTGCTTTTCAATGTTGACGAAGAAGATTTTATCAACGCTTTTGAAGAAAATCAGAAAAAATATTCGACAGACACAAAGCACGAATTTGAATATATTTCAAGTAAAAACAGGGGCAAACTTGTTGTAAACGCTTCGTCGAAACTTCCTGTCGGAACTTTGCAGAGTTTTATTGACGAGTATCTCAAAACGCACACTGATGTTACGGTTGACTATATCCACGGCGAAGATGTTGTAAAGAACCTGTGCAAAAAGGAAAAATCCCTCGGGTTTATTTTTGAGGGGATGCAGAAAAACGAACTTTTTGACGCAGTAAAACAAGACGGCTCCTTGCCGAGAAAAACTTTCTCAATGGGCCACGCAAATGACAAGAGGTACTATATTGAGGCAAGGAAAATTAAATGAATAATTGACAATTGACAATTGATAATTTTGGGAAAATGCTACGCATTTTTGATTTGTATTTTGTTTTGAATATTGACAAAATATAAATATATGCTATAATAAAAGTACAAAAAGGCAATCGATAGACGGTTAGCCTAAGTGGTTTTTAAAAATAACCGTTACCTTTGGCTTGGGCGGTTATTTTTTTATGCTTATTATGTAACCTGTGGCTACAATAAGGATTAGTACTAATAAAAAGTAATATTCCATAGCATCACCCCCTTATTATAATAAGAGGGCAAATGCCCTCTTTTTTTGAGGGCTAACCGCCTACCGTTTATAGTTGCCTTTTCGGGTGCTGTTG
>JAZLJE010000047.1:0-7242 GCA_045617705.1 Ruminococcus sp. | reverse complement strand
CCGACTTCGCTTTGGCTTTACAGAATGCCGAGCATCCGAGAATAAGAATAGAACTTCCTGTTTCTGCTGTGAATATGGAGTATTTCTGCCAGAAAAAACCGGCAAAAATGCTCACATTTATTGAAGAATGTGTGGGCCTTGCAAAAACTCATTGTGACGATGTTGAACTTTGTGCAACAGATGCGACTAGAGCCGAGAAAGACTTCCTCATTACTGCAGTAAATACCGCAGTAAAAGCAGGTGCAACTTGTGTAACACTTTGTGACAGCGCGTGCGAAGTTTTCCCCGATGACTTTGCCGATTTTGTTGCGGAAATTTCTGAAAAAACAGGCGTTTCTTTCGGTATAAAATGCTATAACAAAAAAGAACTTGCACTCGCAAGTGCAGTTTTGTCTATGAAAAAAGGCGTGAATGTTATCAAGACCGATTTCGAGGGTATTGTAACTCCGTTTATGCCTTTTGCCGATACGATAAAAGATTGCGGAAATAAGTACTCGGTTTCTTCTGATATCAACTATACCCAAATGTATCAAATTTCAAAGCAGATAAAGAAGTTGATAGAAAATACCTATGCCGACAGAAAAATGGTAATGGGTGCATCGAACTTTGAAGAAGAAACTGTTTTGCTCGATATAGACTCAGTAAAAGAAGATGTAGTAAGAGAAGTAAAGAAACTGGGATATAATCTTTCCAAAGCCGACGAAGAACTTGTGTATGAAGAATTTTTGCGTGTTGCAAATAATAAGCAAGTCAGCACTCAAGACCTCGACGCAATTATCGCTTCATCATCATTACAAGTCCCGCCGACCTATAAACTCGACAACTACCTTGTTACCTCGTCAAGCACAATGAAGAGTAACGCCCATATTTCTTTGGTAAAAGACGGCAAAATTATTGAAGGCTTATCAAGAGGTAACGGTCCTGTCGATGCCGCTTTTATAACTCTTGAAAGTATTATCGGCACTCGCTATGAACTTGATGACTTACAGATAGGAGCAGTAACAAGGGGCAAAGAGGCTATGGGTTCTGCTATGATAAAACTGCGTTATGCAGGAAAAGTATATTGCGGAAACGGTATTTCAACAGATATCATCTGTGCAGCAATTCGTGCATACCTCAATGCAGTAAATAAAATTGTTTACGAGGAGAAATAATCGTGAAATTTTCTTTTTCAACAAAAGGCTGGCACGATAATTCTTTTGAAGAATTTTGTGATTTAGCCGTAGAGTTGGGATTCTCGGGTATCGAGCCTCACAACATATATAACGAACTTATGTCAGCAAAAGACGGTGCGTTCACCGACTATTCTGTTGCACAAACAGGAAGAATGCTTTTTGAAAAAGGGCTTTCTCTGCCTTGTATTGATGCGATATGCAATATTTCCGATGAAAGCGTCAATGATGAAAGCATCAAAGAAATCGAAAGATGTATCGAACTTGCATCTAACCTTTCAATCCCGAATGTCCGTCTGCGTGCAGAGTATTGCAAAGATATTGATAAAGCGGTTGAAAATGTCAAAGACATAATAACAAAAACTTTGCCGATAGCCCAAAGTGAAAGAGTAACTTTCCTTTTGGAAACAGAGGGGATTTTTGCCGATACTTTGCGCTTGAGAGATGTTTTGGAGTTTTTTGCGTCTGATTATATTGCCGCTTTGTGGAATCTTTCTTCAACCTATTTTTTGGAAAAAGAGTCCCCTGCAACAGGAATAAAAAACCTCGGTGCCTATGTTCGCCATGTGCATATTACCGATGCAAAAATAGTAGACGGCAAAATTGAATATTGCCTTGTCGGTGAGGGTGATTTGCCGATAAAAGAAATGATGCTTGCTTTGCGCAGTGTCAACTACGACGGCTTTATTTCGCTTGTTTGGAACCCTCTTTGGAACGAACTGATAAATGATATAGAAATAGTCTTTTCACATTTTATCGGATATATGAAGCAGTTTGCCGATACTTCCAAAAAAGAAGCAACTTTATATTTGAACAAAGCACAAACAGGAAAATATGTCTGGAAAAAAGATTTGCTTATTGAGGCAACTTTTTCCGATGTGCTTGACAGAATGTGCGAAGAATTTCCCGACCAGTTAGCGTTTAAGTATACAACGCTTGACTATACAAGAACATACACTCAGTTTAGAAAAGATGTAAACAACTTTGCCCGTGTGTTGGTTGCTCTCGGAGTAAAGGCAGGCAGCCATGTTGCCGTTTGGGCATCGAATGTCCCGCAATGGTATATTGCTTTTTGGGCAACTGTAAAGTTAGGCGCGGTACTCGTTACCGTAAATACAGCGTATAAAATCCACGAAGTAGAGTACCTGCTAAAACAATCGGATACCCATACTTTGATTATGACAAAGGGTGCAAAAAATACATCATACGGCGATATTATCGCACAACTTTGTCCCGAACTCGAAGAAACACCCGAGGGAGGTCAACTCCACGCAAAACGCCTGCCGTTTTTACGCAATATTATCACGGTAGGATATAGGCAGAAAGGCTGTCTTTTGTGGGAGGACGCCTTAGACTGCGCAAACCGTGTTCCGCTCGATACCGTTTTGCGAATGGCAAAAGAAGTTGACAAAGACGATGTCTGCAATATGCAGTATACATCAGGTACAACAGGCTTTCCGAAAGGCGTAATGCTCACTCACTATAATATCGTAAACAACGGTAAATGTATCGGCGACAGAATGGATTTGTCCACAGCCGACAGAATGATGGTGCAAGTTCCGATGTTCCATTGTTTCGGTATGGTGCTTGCTATGACGGCGACTATGACTCACGGCGGAACTTTGCTTCCCTTGCCGTATTTCTCGCCGAAACCTGCCCTTAATTGTATCAACAACGAGCATATAACCGCTTTCCACGGCGTGCCGACAATGTTTATCGCTATGCTTGAACATGAAGATTTTGAGAGAACCGATTTTTCGTATATGAGAACGGGAATTATGGCAGGCTCACCCTGTCCGATTTCGGCGATGAATGATGTTGTCAACAAAATGAATATGAAAGAGATAACCATAGTTTACGGCCAGACCGAAGCATCCCCCGGCTGTACTATGAGTTCAACTGACGACTCTATCGAGGTTCGTGTTTCAACCGTCGGCAGAGCCTTGCCCGAGGTTGAGTGCAAGATAGTAAACCCCGAAACCGGTGAAGATTGCGAGATAGAAGAAACAGGCGAATTCCTTGCCCGCGGTTATAATATTATGAAAGGCTACTACAAAATGCCCGAAGAAACAGCAAATGCCATTGATAAAGACGGCTGGCTTCATACGGGCGATTTAGCCTGCAAAACGGCTGAAGGTAACTACCGTATAACAGGAAGGCTGAAAGATATGATTATCCGCGGTGGAGAAAATATCTATCCCAAGGAACTCGAAGAATTTATCTATACAAATCCGAAAGTTTCCGATGTTCAGGTTATCGGCGTGCCCGATGAACAGTACGGCGAAGAAATCATGGCTTGTGTCATCTTAAAAGACGGCGAAACTATGACGGAAGATGAACTGAAATCCTTTATGGCAGAAAGTCTTGCCCGCCACAAAGTTCCCCGTTATGTTGACTTTGTAACTGAATTTCCGATGAATGCCGCAGGCAAAATATTAAAATACAAAATGCGTGAAGACGCAGTAAAGAAATTCGGTCTTAAATCAAAAGATTGATAAAAAACAACCTCTCCCGAAATTTCGGGAGAGGTATAATTTTTGCTTATTTTCTGCTGTACGGTGTATCTTCAAGCGGTAGTTTTGTCCTGAATTTTTTGTCTTTGTTGTAGTATGCAAGAGCAACCGCAGGAGCAGTCGGAATAGAACAAAGTTCGCCGATTCCTTTTGCACCGAGAGCAAGCGTTTTGTCGGGTTTCGAAATGATAATCGGCTCAACATCCGGCGTTTTATCCGCTTTGAAAAGTCCGAGCATACCGAATTTATATTTTGGTTTGCCGTTTATAAGCGGGAAGTCTTCTGTAAGAGAGTAACCGAGGCTCATAACAACTCCGCCCTCAATTTGTCCCTGTATGGAAATCGGGTTTACAGCCGTTCCGACATCCTGCGCGGCAACAACCTTTTTGATAGTGCCGTCGTCGTTGAGTATAACCACATGAGTAGCATAGCCGTAGGCAATATGGCTGACGGGGTTTTCTTTGTCCGAGCCGATTTTATCGGTAATTCCAAGGTATTCGCCAAAGTATTTTTTGCCCTCTAAATCAGAGAGAGTTAATCCTTTGTCAAGGTCTGCTTTTAATACTTTCGCCGCCCTTACTACCGCTTCACCGGTGAAAAGTGTCTGCCTTGATGCTGTTGTATTTCCGGAGTCGGGAGAGTCCAAAGTATCAGGTTTGCAGTATTTGATGTTTTCAAGCGGAAGTCCCAGTACCTGTGCCGCCATTTGAGTTTGCACCGTACCCATACCCTGACCGATACAAGCGGCGCTCGAATGAATTAGAACGGTGGAATTTTTAATTTCAATCATACATCTGCCCGTGTCGGGAATGCCGACACCTAAACCCGAATTTTTCAACGCACAGGCAATACCGCAATCGGGATTTTCTTTTACAATATCCTTTACCGCATCAAGAGTTTCAACAAAAGCGGTTGAACTGTCGCAAATTTGACCGTTTGGCAGAACATCACCGGGCTTTACGGCGTTCTGATAACGAAATTCAAAAGGCGTCATACCGACAAGTTCTGCAAGTTGATTGATGTTTTGCTCTGTTGCAAAGCAACTTTGCGGAACACCGAAACCGCGAAAAGCACCCGCAGGCGGGTTGTTTGTATATACCGCTTTTCCGAGAATATCTATAACTTGGTAGTTATACGGACCTGCGGCGTGAGTACACGCTCTTTGCAATACGGGACCACCCAAGGAAGCGTATGCACCCGTGTCGGAAATGATAACCGCTTTCATTGCAGTGAGGTGTCCGTTTTCATCACAAGCGGTAGTGAAATCCATTTCCATTGCGTGGCGTTTCGGATGAACAAGAATACTCTCGTCACGGGATAATTTGAACTTAACGGGCTTTTGTGAGAAATAAGCAAGCAGTGCCGCGTGGTGCTGAACACTCATATCTTCTTTTCCGCCGAAACCACCGCCGACAAAAGCGGCAGTAACTCTGACCTTTTCTTTGCCTATGCCGAGTGCTTCGCTGCATTCACGCTGTGTTTGGTATATTCCTTGGTCGGCGCTGATGATATGCACGCCGTCATTTTCGGGGAAAGCAACCGCACATTCCGGCTCCATAAAAGCGTGTTCTGTAAAAGGTACGCTGTAGTGATTTGTAACTTTGTATTTGCTATTTGCGATAACTTCGTCAGCATTTCCGCGTACAAGATGTTCAACGGATAAAACATTTCCGTCTTTATGTACCTTTGGCGCGTCGTCTTTTAGTGCATCTTTTGGGGAAAGTACAGGCGTGAGTTCTTCGTATTCTATTTCAACAAGGGATTTTGCTTTATCGAGAATTTCTCTGCTTTTAGCCGCGATAAGCACGATAGCATCACCGAGATAGTGGGTGATTTTTCCTTCACCGATAAGCACATCCCAGTCTTTTTTAATATGACCGATTTTCCTGTTTCCTTTGAGATCTTTTTCGGTGATAACGGCAAAAACTCCGTCTAACGCTTTTGCTTTATCCGTATTTATCGAAAGGACTTTTGTCCTCGGATATTTGCTTCTTACAGCACCGCCGTAGAGCATCCCGTCCATATATATGTCGTCTGTGTAGATAGCCTCGCCGAGTGTCTTTTCTTTTGCGTCAACTCTGTGCATACTTTCACCGAGCAAGCCCGTAAATTCGGTATGGGGAACAGGGGTATCGTTTCTGAAAATTTCGGCACAAAGCATAATGGCATCAATAATTTTTTTGTAGCCTGTGCAACGGCAGATATTATTTTTTATAGCCTGTTTTACATCGTCGCGGGTAGGATTTTGATTTTGGTCTAAGAGTGCCTTTGCACTCATAACCATACCGGGGATACAAAAACCGCATTGAACTGCACCGCAATGCGAAAAAGCGTAAGCGTAAACTTCTTTTTCGCGAGGGGAGAGTCCCTCACAGGTTATAATCGTTTTACCGTCAAGTTTTTCAATAGAGGGTATACAAGCCTTTTGAGCCTTTGAGTCAATAATAACCGTACAAGTACCGCATGCACCTTGAGCGCAACCGTCTTTGACAGATGTAAGTTTTAAGTCGTCACGAAGAAATCTTATGAGTTTTGTGTTTTCGGTAACCGTATAGGTTTTTCCGTTTATATTAAGTCGTGCCATAATTTTCCTCCTTATTTTATTTTCAACAAATCGTTTTTTGTGTCTATATCAATCAGTTCAATCTCGTCTGTCTTTATGAGTACAAGTTCGTTTTCACTTCGTCTGATAACTTCGCTTCCGCCGACATCACCCGAAAGAGCATAAAGAGCGTTGTAAAATTTTTTTGGAAATATACAAGGGTTTCCTCGTCTTGTGTCGGATTTAAGTGCGAATATATATTCAGGTTTTTTCATATATTCATCAACAAGCCGAACTACAGTTTCTTTTTTTAGATACGGCTGGTCGCTGACAAGAAACATAACAGCATTATCGTCGTCGCATTTTGAAAGACCAAGTTCTATCGTATGGCTCAAGCCTTTTTCCGGCTCATTATTGAGTACACTTTGAAAACCCATTTTTTCGGCATTTTGCAAAATATCTTCTTGTCCCGATACAACAATAACTTTGTTAAATTTCTCTTTTGGAATTATACTCAACGAATGTTCAATAAGAGTCTGACCGTTTATATCTTCTTTGAGTTTGTTTTCGCCAAATCTTTTTGAAACACCCGCCGCCATAAGAACGCAGGAAATTTTGTTTTTCATAAATACACATCCTATTTTTTAAATTTTATCAAAATCCGTATACCGTGTCAATAAATTTGAATTGGAATATAAGATAAAAAAAGTTAAATTTTACATAAAAATACATAAAAAAACTCTTTTATTTCTTATTATTATGTGTTATAATTGCTAAAATACTATGAGAAAGTGTATGCTTTTCTCAATGGAGGTAATGCCTTGTGGCAGTAGGCAAAAGCGTAAAGAGAATAGACGCCTTTGATAAAGTAACGGGAAGAGCCTTATATACAGACGATTTGTGTGACAAAGGTGCGTATATAGCAAAAATCCTTCATTCCACCGTTGCAAACGGAAAGGTGCTCTCTATTGATACGAGTGAAGCAGAGAATATCGAAGGAGTAGTGAAAATCGTA
>JAZLJE010000046.1:0-9759 GCA_045617705.1 Ruminococcus sp. | reverse complement strand
TCTATTTGAATAACACCTTTACGCTGTAAATCTTCCAGGATATCCTTGCAGTACTTTATGAGAGCGTATACATTGATACGCTGCATTTCAAGAATAGCCATATAACTCTCCTTATAAGAGAAAATATCAGATAAGCATATTATTAATTGCTTCGTTTACAAGGTCTTGTTTTTTATTTGCTTGAATTTTCAGGTCTTCTGCCCTGTTTTTTGCTTCAAGTTTAGCCTGCTCTACTAATCCTATACTTTTTTCTTTTGCCTGTGCTAATTTTTCCTGTGCCTTTTGATTTGCATTTACTTTTGCATCATTTACGATTTCTTTCGCTTTTTCCTTTGCGTTTTCGACAATGTGCTGTGCCTTTACATTTGCATCCTGCACAGCCTTTGATGCGGAAAGTTCTGCTTCTTTCACCTTATCTATTGATGATAATGACAACTTAATCACCACCTATTGTGTATCTACAATAATATAGCACTATATATCATATACTTTTTCCATTATTTAGTCAATGAAAATATGATATTTTCTTAAAGATTGTTATATTTTTGTCAATCTTTTCTTATAATTTGTTTATAATAAATAATCAATCTGAATAATTGAGTAACGCCATAATCGTAATACCGATTAAAACCCCTATAAAAATACCTATTATCATACCATATAACATAATAACTCCCCTATCCTTTGACAGATATTTTTCTTTCCAAATGCGATAATACTCCTGCGAGGTGAAAACTACGGTAATTTATATTGATGTTCTTATCTTTACAAATTCAATCATAAATTATTGTATCCTTGCAACTGTTAAAAAATACTTTCACAATGACACAAAACTGTACAGAATTATTATTTCTTCCTTTATAAGTGCAGTTTCTTCTTTTACAATCTTTCTACCTATATATAATGCTTTTTTCTCTGTTCTTATCCGAATTGTTGTCAGCGCATTAACGGTATTCCTCGCTTTCGGGTATAAAAACTTAAAGACTTTTATTTTAAACATAACAGGATTTTTTATTACTTCGGTTGTCTTTTGCGGCGGTTTTATACTTATATATCAGGTATTTCGACCAAACAATATGGTTATTATAAATGACACTGTGTACTTTGATATTGAGCCTGCACTAATGATACTGATTACACTTCTTATTTATATAGTAACCATTCTGTTTAGTAAGATTTTTAAGGAAAAGACTGCAAATACTATTGTGAATTTGAAGTTTTACATAAACGAAAAAGAATACTCTTGTGTCGGAAAGATAGATACAGGATGCAATCTCACAGAGCCATTTTCGGGAAGTCCCGTGATAATCACAGATAAAACTGTTATAAAAGATGAAATAGCGTTTACTCGGATAATCCCGTACAGCACTATAGATAATTCGTCATACTTACAAAGTATCAAAGCAGACAAGGTTATTATAGATAAAAAGGAAATGCAAAAAGAAATATATATTGCGGTATCTCAAAAACCGCTTAAAATGTATCAGGCAATAATAAATTCTCAAATAACAAGGTGATTAAATGCTAATGGTGAAAAACTTTATATTAAGGCTGAAACTGCTATTCTTCGGAAATCGGGTTTTCTATTTGAGCAGTTCGGGAAATCTTCCCGCCCCGCTTACAAAAGAAGAAGAGCAAGAAGTTATGGAGAGAATAGCAAACGGGGATGAAAAAGCAAGAGAACCGCTTATTGTTCATAATCTTCGGCTTGTTGTCTACATAGCAAAGAAATTTGAAAACACAAGTGTGAATATTGAAGACCTTATTTCTATCGGGACGATTGGACTGATTAAGGCGGTAAACACTTTCTCGCCGCAAAGGAATATTAAACTTGCAACTTATGCTTCGCGTTGTATTGAAAACGAAATACTGATGTTTTTAAGAAAAGCATCACAAAATAAAAACGAGGTTTCTATTGAAGAACCTCTAAATACCGACTATGACGGCAACGAACTGCTTTTATGTGATGTACTCGGAAGTGACCCGGAAATAATCAACCGCGATATTGAACAGGACCTGGAAAGGACACTTTTACTTGAAGCGGTATCACGGCTTAACACAAGAGAAGCGTTGATTATGGAACTGCGTTTCGGACTAAACGGCAACAAAGAGCATACACAAAAACAGGTCGCAGACCTATTATCTATCTCACAGTCATATATCTCACGACTTGAAAAAAAGATTATCAAACGGCTTAAATCCGAACTTGAAAAGGTAAATGATTGATATAGAATACTGATATAAAAATATAATAAAATACTTCTTGATTTTGCCAAAAATTTTGTATATAATGTATATGTGAAAATTTATTGCAAACTTAGGAGGTTAAAATGAAATTATCGAAAAAAGTAATCAGTCTTGCACTGACACTCGCTCTCGTTGTTTCTTGTATTGCAGTTGTAGGCATTTCTACATCCGCTTATACAGGTGACGGCTCAACTACCGAGGCACTCGGCGGTTATTATTCAACCAACTTAAACGATGCCTGCGGTGTAAGAAAAACAATATCCATTGACGGAGACATTTCCGACTGGGACAGTTCAATGCTAATTGCACAAGGTGTTGCAAACGATGACCCTCGTGTTTACAGACCGAGTTCTATGCACGAAGTTCCCGTTGACTCCTACGCACTCTATGCTTGCTGGGATGACAACAATCTCTACCTTATGTGGGAAATGAAGAATCTTCAGGACATCGTTGCACCGAATGACGACTATCCGCTTTCACAGGGATGGCTCTACGACTGGGCAGATATGCCTTACTACCTTGTATTCGACTTGGGTTCGGGCAAATACGGTGACGGCACGGTTGTAAACGGCGAAACTATCTGGCAAAGCGGTATCACATTCGATACTCACATCGACACTTGGATGTGTAACTCGATGAACTTCTGGAACGGTCCGTACATCTACAAAACCAACGACCAAGGTAAGTTCGTATACAACGAAACAAAACATTCCGAAATCAAAATGAAAGCAAACAAAAACCAGTCTGTTTCTACTCACATCTACGGTATTGAAGGCGGTTACGGTATGTATCACGACCGCGTACCCGGTGATACACTCCTTTCTACTTCTAACTGGATAGACTACTCTGAAACAAAGCACGACACAAAACTTGACTATTTCTATGAAATTGCTATTCCGCTTGATACACTCGGAATTACCGACGATTACATTGAAAACACAGGTATCGGTGTTATGCACATTCAAACATTCGGTACATCCGGTATGAACTCTCTCCCCTTTGACCCGTCTATGACAGACAACGCTGACAAGGAATATACAAAAGAACCGTCAGGCTCTAACGAAAAAGAAGATGAAGACCACATCACCGTTCCGCTTGCAAGAATAGGCGTTTGCAATGGCTCTGTTCATCCGACATTACCTTCTGTTATCCCGACACAGGCTCCTTCATCACAGGAAACGCAGGCAACTTCCGAAATTCCTACTGAAAAGCCGACACAGACTCCTACATATCAGCCGGGTACACTCATCTTGGGCGATGTTGACGCTGACTCTTCTGTTACAATAGCAGATGCTACTATGATTCAAAAAGCGCTTGCAAAATACTTTACACTTACAGATACACAAACGCTTTGTGCTGATATTAACAGCGACGGAGTAGATATTTCCGATGCAACTTTAATTCAAAAATATCTTGCAAAATACACAGTCCCCTATCCTATCGGAGAACCTATCGGACAAGAGCCGACAGAAGCACCTACACAGGCTCCGACACAAGCACCTACACAGGCTCCGACAAGTTCAGGTATTGACTTCTCCGACCCGAATACAATTTTCGTTTGTGACGACGCAGGCTGGAACAGTGTATACATTCACTACTGGGGCTCGGCTGAAACAAAATGGCCCGGAGAGCCAATGCAAAAAGTCGGCACATATAACGGTCACGACCTGTATTCTTACACTTTGACAACTTCTGTTGACGGTATTGTTATCAATATCGGAAGCAATCAAAATCAGACAAGAGACCTTACACCCCCGGGTGCATACAAGGTACTCCTTACAAGCACAAAAGAATTTACAGACGCAAACTAAACTTCAATATAAAACAGCAGGGCATTCGTAATGAATGCCCTGCTGTTCTTTGGGGAATTTTATTCAAGATTTGCAAGATGTTTTTGTATCGCTGTAGCGTCGATAACAGTTCGTTCACAGTCACGGTCAAAATCGGATATGTATTCAAGATAAGCATTAACTCCTCTATACTTCGGTTCCAAAATATCGTCGTCAGGATAACTCTCAAGTTGTGCCAGACATTTTTGTATATGGGTTGCATCTATTACGGTAAGTTCCTTATCTCGGTCCATATCACCTATCGGAATACCGAGTTTCAGCATTTCGAATGTTTCGTGTAAATTTGGGAAAGTCTCTTCATCTTTCCAAGCATATACAAGGTCAACGAATTCACCGAAATATACATTATAAACGCCCCAATATAAATCAAATGGGTCGCTTTTTACTTCGCTGATAAGTACTCGGTTGCCGAATACTCCGTACACCTTTTCGACAGTATACCGTCCTGCACTCGCATTTATCAGCACCCAGTTAGCCTCTTGACTTGCGTACTCAAATTCCTCTTTGTAGAAATATTCTTCGCCTGATTGCGGGGTAGTCGAACTAATTGTCGGTTCACTTCCTTCAGTAGTTGGTGGCGGATATCCGAAAACAAATTCTCTGAATGCTCCTTCATACTTGTAAACGCCTTTGTATTCTGTAGCGACAAGCGAAAGTTTCTGCTGTGCTGCATTTGCCGTAAACAAGCATAAAACAGAAGAAAATACTACTGTAATAACAAGTAAAAATATTATTTTCTTTTTCATTTTGCACCTCATTTATTCCCCTGTGGTTATCTCACTGATATCTTTTATAACATTTTTATCCACTTCAAAATATAGCGTATTAAGATAGTATCCGTCAAACAAATCATAACCGGCGGTTAAATACAATTCACTGCTAATATAAAGTTTTGATGTATCATTTACACCTGTCATAATATATATGTTGAAACTGTCATTTGTATCAAAAAGTCTGTATTTTGCTGATATTAGTGCTTTGTTTTCAAAATACTTTTCATTATAAACCGAACTTGACTCGCCGAAAAAGTCTTTGTACTGCTCGGTGTTACAAATCAAAGCAACATCTCCGCCTGACTCTTCGTTAGACTCGACCTTTTCTACAGTGCGATTATTGTATGTACTGATAAGAGTTTTTACTGTGTCGGTTTGAGGATATACAACGGCAACTTCGTTTTTGCTCAAGGCTTTTTTAAGGCAATGGTTGCTTGTGAATATTAAAGGTTCGGTATCTTTTTTCGGACTTTCGGTAAATTCTGTAGGTTTATCTGGTGTATTTACACTGCTTTGCTCGTCATTACTCTTATTTTCTTCGATACCTGTATCATTGTTATCGAAAACAATATCACCTATTCCATACCTTTGAGCAAAATCGGACTGTGAATTTTTGCTTCCTAAATCCCTATGATAAATAATCGTGCTTGTGTTTCCGTTGCTTTTAGTAATATTCAGAATTTCTCCGTTTTTTGCAAGCAGTTCATAGCCCCATGTTATATCACCGCTTTTTGCATATACTTTGAAAGTAAGTTCGCCGTCTTTGTGCGAAAGTTCAAAATCTTTTATTACTGCATTACTAATATTCAGGTCATTAAGCACAATATCTTTGATTTTATCAATCTTGAGTAAAGACTTGTTGCTCGGTTTACCTTCTATGTTTACATTTTCGAGTTTGATTTCCTGTGCGTTTATTAGAAGAGATAAATCGTTTATTGATAATTTTGCCAATGATGAATAGGCATTTTTGTTCTCTGTTATTTTTTTCAAAAGACTTGCTTTGCCCGTTGAAATATCAAATTTTTCAGATAAATACTCATAATCGGTTTTGTTATCAATAGTCTGCGACAAAAGTGAAAAATCAAATTTTTTCTTTGAAAAGACTTCATTTGCTTTATCGTGAGCAATATCTAATTTTTCTACGCACTTATCATCATTTTCTGACAATACAGACAGTAAAACAGAATTATCTTCACTATTGAGATAATCTAAATCAAGCAAAGATGAAATGATAATCTCTACACTTTTATCAAATGTATCGCCTAAATCATCAAGTTTTTCAAGCAAATTTTCGCCGTCTTTGTTGTTTGGTACTACTTTTACTACCTTGTCGCTATGATTAAGGCAAATACTTACGGCAGGCTGTGCGTCGATAATAACGGTTGTATACACGGCGTTATTGTAGGCTAATACTCCGAATACGGACGCACACAAAATTACCGCAAAACATGCAGCGAGCGCAACAATTATCTTTACTTTATTTCTTTTCGGTTTTTCAATAATATCAATCGTTTTGCCTTTGCCCTTCTTCGCGTCTTTTAATATACTGTCAAGCATATCGGGGGTTGCATGTGTAAAGGCTGTTTTGATTAAATTATTAAGTTGTTTGTTATTCAAAATGCACTCCCCCTTCTGTTAGTGATAATTTTAGTTTCTTTACAGCCCTGCTGTATTTTGACGCAACTGTAGACGGACGAATGTTCATTATATCTGCTATATCCTTAAATTTTAAATCAGATACAACACGCAGAATAATAATCTGTCGTTCATCGTCTGATAGGTTATTAAGGCACTCATTTATAACGATTTTATCATCAGATGTAATGAGGTCGGAAAAATCCGCAGTAGTATTTTTCGTTTCGTCTGAGAGGGACAAAATTTTGTCTTTACTGCGGATTTTTGAGAGGCAAAGGTTTCTTGTAACAGTCAGTATCCATGCGAGAGGTTTATTCTGGCTTTTATACAAGTTCGCGGATTTATATATAGAAAGAAATGTATCTTGCAGTACATCCTCGGCATCATCGACATTTTTAAGTATCGAAAGGGCATAAGAATACACATCCACACTGGTTTCTTCATATAAAGATGAAAGTGCAGACATATTTCCTTGTGCTATTTTTCGAAGATACGCATCCAAAACCTCGGGTTTAGAGATTTCGGGCTGAATCATAAAGGTAAAAAATATCGACATAATTTTGTCCTCTCATTATATTAACGCACGAGAACATCTGATTTTACGCATCATTTTGAAATTTTTGCAAATTTTTTTACAATTTCCATAGTTCAGTAAAACAAAAAGCGGCAAAAAGCGGTTTCTTTAACGAAGCCGCCCAAAGCCGCTTTTAATTATTTTTTGCTTTTGGGTAAGCCATCATTGGAAAACATTTCGCTTTCCATATAGTACTGATGTCCTTCTTTATTGCTGCCGCTTTTTTCATATTCCTGCAAACGCTGTTCGGATAAATCAAAAACTTTGTCTACATAAGAAGCGCAGTCGTCCCATTCTTTCGTGACTTCTTCGCTGTGAACGGTGTTGAGATTATATGTTTCAAACAAGAAGTCGCTGATACATTCTGTAACTTTCTTTGCTCCGCGGATATTAACATGGTTGGCGTTGTAGAAATCTTTCTTCCTGTCAATATCCATTTCATCTTTATAGTCCGAAAAATTCACATAATCGAAACCGTATGACTCTATCATTTCATGGGCTTTAAGTGATGATTTTGTTTCCGTGCGGTTGATATCATCGGGGAAAGTTGCAAAAAGAACATTTTCTGCTTTTGTTTCTTTGAGATAATCAAGAAGTTCTTTTAAGTAGTCAAGTCCCTGTTTAGTTATTTCAACTTTCTGGTCACGCTTGAAATACTTATTGGTGCTGTTACCGACAGAACCGGTTGTGGTAAAGTTTTTGAGCAAAGAGTAACCTCTTTTACCCTGGTTTATTTCATCTTTTAAAACTTTGCCTGCTGTGATTATCTGATTATATGTTGAATGATACTTTATAAACGGGAAATAGTAGGAATCACGCTCTTCTTCGGGTACAAGTTTTTTAATGGCTTCAAGCCTGTTTTTAGATAACATCGGTATATTATCAATATACTTTCTTACATTTGCTTCGGCAGTAAGGTCTTTGTAAGCAAATCCGCCGATATCGTAAACATAGAGTTGAGGTTTTTGCGTTTCGTTTACTTCTTTAGTCGCTGTAATATATACAGAACCGGGCATTGCCGAGGTTGCAACGGTATAACTTGTATAGCCGTGTAACTTATATGCGTATGCCGGGTAATAAGATGTGTATATCTGACTCGGTCCGATAATAACGGCATCAATGCTGTTTTCGGGTTCAAGATAAAATCCGTATGTACCCAATACATCTCGTCCGTTATTTATCTGCAAAAGAATAGTGAAAAAGCCGAAAATCAAAGACGCAAGCACTACAAATACGATAATTCTGATTACTTGTTTTTTATTCATAATTCAAACCTCCAATCAGAACTGCATATATACAAATTCGCTTGCAGATGTTCCCGGTCCGTAAACGCCGAATATAATAACCGACATCAAACCGATGAGCAATACTGCCCACTGGAACCATATACTCTGGTCTTCGAGAAAATCTCTGACTTGAATTTGCTTTTTCTCCTGATACAGAGAAAATACAAACACTACCAAAAGACTGAAAGCAAGGATAAGTCCGTCGAAAATTGTAAAACCGATACTTTCGTAACTTTTTGCTTCAATAAGGTTGCCGAGGTGTAAATCTGTTACAGACCTCTTTATCATTATTAAAGCATCTTTGAAAGAATCCGCTATATCAAAATAATATCCGATAAGAACGATGATAAAAGTTCTTATCATTTGGATAATACGGAAACTGAAACTCTTTGTTCTTATTTTCAGTTTTGCTGAAAGCGAAGCAATCGGTGCTTGGAAAAGATTTGATATAAACAAAATCAAGCCATTCCATAAACCAAAACCAACATACTTCCAGTTTGCACCGTGCCATATACCGATTAGCATAAATACGATAAAGGTCGCTATACTTCCGGGTAAGGCTTTGCCGATATTTCTGCCTAAACTTTTCTTTGTTTTTTGACCGAGTTTCAAGAAGCCTTTGCTCATTGTGATTGGATAGAAAACATAGTTTTTCATCCATGCACCAAGAGAGATATGCCACCTTCTCCAATATTCTCCGATAGTTTTCGAAAAATAAGGTCTTTTGAAGTTTTCGGTAAGGTTGATGCCGAGCATTTGTGCAACGCCGCGGGCTACATCGATACCGCCGGAAAAGTCCATATAAAGTTGTATGGAATAAATCAAAACGGACAAAAGGATAAATTCTCCGCCGAACTTGGATTTATCCTGTAAAACGGTGTTCATAGGTCCGACTAATCTGTCGGCAATTACCATTTTCTTAAATAAACCCCAGATAATAAGTTCAAAACCGTATTTGATGTTTTTATATTCGAGTTTATGTCCCTCGTATAGCTGAGGGGCCAAGTCATCATATACGGATATAGGGCCTTGCACAATCTGCGGGAAGAAGGATACAAATAGGAAGAACTTGAAGAAGTTCGTTTCTGCTTGTGTTTTCTCACGGTAGACATCTATGATATATCCCATTGTCTGGAAAGTATAGAATGATATACCGAGAGGAAGCAAAAGTCCCAAGGTTGGGAAACTGATATTCAGTCCGGCTGAATTCAGTAATGTTGCAAGTGAGCCTGAAAGGAAATTGTAGTATTTCAATACAAAGAGTATGCCAAAATTTACTACAAGCACTAAAGCGATGATAAGCCTCTTTTTGGTTGTTGCTTTATCTTTGAATGCTTTTTTCTCTTCACGGGACCACTCTGCTTTTTTCGCTTTTACTTTTAACTTTGTTTTTC
>JAZLJE010000045.1:0-2627 GCA_045617705.1 Ruminococcus sp. | reverse complement strand
GTTTCTGCCTTTCAAAAATATATACAAGTCGAGCATAATAAAAATGTGCTTATGATTTCGTTTCCGTTCTCATTATCTTTAAGATACTTTTATTCCTCCAAATTTTCGTCTATTTCTCTTTAAAACACATACATTGTTAAGAACATCGTAATTATTACTACAATATATATCAACGACATATAAATCATTCCGTATTTTAATGTTTCGGTTCCGCTAATTACACCATCCTTCTGTGTCAAAGCGACAAAAGCACTTCCTGCTGCGGTAGCTATTCCGAAAGAACAAATGAATGAAAGAAGTATTGTATAGTTGATTATAGAACTTTGAGGTATCAATATCATCATCAAAGGTAAGGTTACAAAACAGCCTATTGTTGCAGTTACTATATCAGAAGCAAAATTTGTAATAACGGCTAAGCACAACAAACTTACCGCGATTACAATAAAAGGATTAGATAAGAAACTGATAGGTTGTACAAGATTATTCAGGAATTTTGTTATTCCGCCTTCTTCCATTGACAACACAGAGGAGTATCCGAAAATGCACGCAATAAAAACAACGGTCGGCCATGAAATTGAGCTTACTGCTTCATGGTAATCAAGTATCGGTTCTCCACCAATTGAAATAATACATAAAAGTCCTGCGGCAATCAGTGAAGGAATTGCTATACCGATAGGCTTTAACACTGCTTTTACAATCGGAACGAAAAAACCAAGAGTGTCAGGCAAAATTAAGAATATAACAAAAGAAATATAAATAGCTATTGAAATATACGATTTTGCGTTTAATTTTTCTTTCCCTTCAATATTTTTTGTAATATCATATGATAGATACTGCGTACAATCAGGCTTGATTATAAATTTGATTACAAACACAACTAACAGCAAAGATATCAATGATAAAGGTATTCCGATAGACATATATTTTATCCATGATACTTCAAGATTTAATACATTATATGTCGTAGATAAAACACTAAGCGGAACAGAGTGTGCTATCGGTGTAGCACCAAATCCTATACAAGCAGACCATAATACTCCCAGATATACAGCTTTGGAGAATTTATCATTTTTTGTATATCCAATATCTTTGACAAGTTTCTTTGCAAAAGACAAGTATAATATTACAATGGGTGTTATATCGATAAAATAGGCTAAAAGCAACTCTGAAAAGAAGAATAACAGGAAAAACATATAAGGTCTGCCTTTTACTATTTTTCTTGTAATAAACCAATTAGCAATAAAAGAAGTTACTCCGTGCTTTTCAAGAGCGTAGCATGTAATCATAGAAGAAAGAACTGTAACAGTAATATAATTACCGAAAGAATTTTGCAATACAGTTGTAGGTGTGCATATTCCCGTACAAGCCAAAAGTCCTAGGGACAGCAAGTTAACACCGGTTGAGCCGCCAAACGCTATCCAACAATAAATAGTTGCAATAAAAAGTGATAAGGTTAATGCTCCTGATTTTGTAAGTCCGGGAGTTTCAAAAGTTAATAATATAAACGCAAAAAAAGCAAATATTGCTACACTAATTAAAATATGTATATTCATATGTTTTTTCTTCATATTTTTTCCACTTCCCAGATTACTGCATATTTTTAAACATGCTAAAAAATTTTAGAAAAATTTGATACAAAGTACTTGATTATTATAACAGAGAATTTTCTATCTGATAAGTATATCACTTTATTGACCTATATAATACATTGTGTTAATACTTATTTTATAAAATAGAAACAGGTGATAAAATGTGAAAAATCATATCGGTAGTTTTATGTCTTATTATGTTGCTGTCGCTGTGCCTTCTTGTACCGATTTCGGCATCGGCGCAAGAACTCGACTCTGCAAAACTTTTTGAGCAATCAGAATCAATAAGCGAAACTGCTTTTGCAGAGAATTTTACAGTTATAAATGTAACGGCAGAGGAAATCAGCAAAACCAGTGCATATAACGCCATAACCAACGCTCTTAACATTGCAAAAGATAACGCAACCGAAGAAAACCCGTATCGAGTTGTTGTTGATCCCGGTAACTATGTAATTTCATATGCACTTTGTGTTTACAACAACACTACGCTTGTACTAAACGGTGTTACTTTGACAAGGAACAGGGCAATCAATATTATTCGTACAGGCTACGGATATGATGAAAAAGATACAGGTGCAACAGGCTATTGCTATGAGAATATCGCAATAGAAGGCGGTGTACTGGACGGTGAAAACAGCAGTTTTAACAACACAATGATAAAAGTAGTCCATGCAAAAAACTTTTTCTTATGTATGCTCTTAATGTTTCCGACTGGATATGCACGCTGATTTTGCTTTCAAGCGGAAAATTTACCGAAGCAAACCCTATTGCAAGGACTTTTATCAACAGTTTTCTTCTATGCTTTGTTATCAAATGTATTCTGCCGTTTTTTATTATTTTGAGTATTTGTTACCTTACACGAATGCTTGAATACTCTGGTCTTAATACCACCGACATGACGGTGTGCTTTGGGCTGACATTCTATATAGCAATCAATATTGACCACTTGATAAACTTTATACTTCTTGCTGTTTTATGATGAGTTTACATCAATTTGGCACAAAGATTTTTTGAAAATATGTTACTTTTTCTTTTTGA
>JAZLJE010000044.1:0-4499 GCA_045617705.1 Ruminococcus sp. | reverse complement strand
GGACTATTTCTCTACACAGCAATATTACAAACAAACGAGTAGTTCCCCTTTTAAGAAAATTCGGCTTCAAACTTAATTCCATAAAAGGCAACAGAATAAATGTTGTAAAAGAATTGAAATAATATATCATAAGCAATCTTATAATACATAAAAGCATATCAAACAAAGGTGATTTTATGTCAAATATAAATGTAACAAGGTCGTCTATGCCCTCGTATGAAGAATACTGTGAAGAAATCAAAGAGATTTGGGACTCAAGATGGCTGACAAACAACGGAATAAAACACAGAGAATTTGAAGAGAAACTCGAAAATATACTTGGCGTGCCAAATGTGACCTTATATACAAACGGTCACTTGGCTCTTGAAAATGCGCTGTCTGCATTTTCTTTTCCAAAGGGCAGTGAAGTAATTACAACTCCGTTTACCTTTGCTTCTACTACTCACGCTATAGTAAGAAGCGGACTTACACCTGTGTTTTGTGATGTCAAAGAAGACGATTTTACTATAAATCCTGAAAAAATCGAGGCACTTATCACCGACAAAACAGTTGCTATTATGCCCGTTCATGTATACGGCACAATTTGTGAAGTTGAAAAGATACAGAAAATCGCAGATAAACACGGACTGAAAGTTATCTATGATGCCGCCCACGCTTTCTATGTAACAAAAAACGGCAAAAGTGTTGCAACTTTCGGTGATTTTTCAATGTTCAGTTTCCATGCCACAAAAGTTTTTCACACCATTGAAGGAGGAGCATTGTGCTACAATGACAATAGTTTCAAAGAAAAACTTGAAATAATGAAAAACTTCGGACTGGAAAACGAGGTTTCCGTTTTGCCCGGCGGTAATGCAAAAATGAACGAGTTTCAGGCGGCTATGGGGCTTTGCAATCTTCGTCATATCGAAGAAGAAATTGCAAAGAGAAAGAAAGTTGCAGAAAGGTACAGAGAAAGATTAGGCAATATCACAGAAATTCAACTTACCCCTGTTCAAGATGGCATTGTATCAAACTATGCGTACTTCCCCATAGTGACAAAGGGCTATAAATATAGTAGAGATGAAATTGCACAGAAGTTAGGAGAACAAGGTATCTCGGCAAGAAAATATTTTACTCCCGCTACCAACAGTTTTGAGTACTACAAAGACCTTCCCACATCAGAGCAAAACGGTGCAACACCTATCTCTAAAATGCTGTGTGAAAATGTTCTTTGCTTGCCTATATATGCAGACTTGTCACTAAACGATGTTGACCGTATCTGCGATATTATCTTATCATAAACTATAAGCACTCTCCTTTGGAGAGTGTTTCTTTATAAATGACATATACTAATTATCGGGGTGATATTTTGAAAATCACGGTACTAAGTACAGGCGGTACAATAGCATCCGCATTCGACGGAAAAACTATAGATGTCAGTAAAAACACAAATTCACTTGTACTTAAAAAATATCTTGAACAAAACAAAAGTAATATAGATTTTACAGAAAAGTCACCTGTCAGTATCTTAAGCGAAAGTATTTCTAAAACCGATTTTGAGAAAATTGCACTTTCAGTATATGACGAAAAAGAAACTTCAGACGGAATTATCATTACCTGCGGTAGTGATACTCTTTCTTACATTTCATCATTTATCGGTCTTCTCTTTTGTGACACCGATATTCCGATTGTCATTGTCGCATCAAATAAGATACTTGATGACATAAATTCAAACGGATATGAAAACTTTTGCTGTGCTGTAAGTCTTATAAAAAACAATGTAAAAGGCGTTTTTGTACCATACAAAAATTCAAGCGGCGTTATGTATGTTCACAAAGGAACAGAAATTTTGCAGGCAGATTTCAACGACGATTTTTATTCTCTCTACAAACCGTACGGGATTTTTGACAACGGGCTGACTGTATTAGATGATTTTACGCAAAAAATACCTTCGGGTGTATTTTCAAAAAATAATCCGCCGAAACTAATAAACTGCGTTTTGATGATAGAGCCTTATCCGTTGCAAAATTACGATATCTTTGAAATAATCGCACCAAAAGCGGTACTTCATACTTTGTATCATTCCGCTACGGCTGATGATAAGTCTGCTGTGGACTTTATCAAAAAATGCAACAAAGACGGTAAAAAGGTCTTCCTTTGCTGTGCAAAGTTCGGACAAAAAATTTACAGTTCAACAGACGCATTGATTAAAGCAGGCGCCGTTATGCTCTATGATATATCGCCGTCGTGCGCATATATAAAATTGTTACTCGCAGTAAATCAAAACAAAATAAGTGTTGAGGAATTTATGAAACTATGAAAAAACTATCAGTATTACTTATAATTATCACAGGCACACTTTGGGGCATGATAGGCATTTTCGTCAGACACTTTCAAGCATTATCCCTTGACTCTTTGCAAATTGTGCTTATAAGAGTCGGGATTTCGTCTGTCGTATTTGCCTTGTTTTTGCTAATTTACAACAGAAAACTTTTTGTTATTAAACTCAAAGATTTGTGGTGCTTTCTCGGTACGGGTGTAATAAGCCTTGCGATGTTCTCATTTTCGTACTTCAAAGCAATTGACCTTGCGTCCCTCTCCGTGGCGGCGATACTTCTCTACACCGCACCGACCTTCGTTATGATATTTTCTATCATATTTTTCAAAGAACGCCTGACACTTCAAAAAGGAATTTCAATAGTCCTTGCTTTTTTGGGATGTTGTTTCGTAGCAGGAGTCTTTTCGGGCGAAATGAATGTAACACTTTACGGAATACTTTTCGGACTTATTTCGGGAATATGCTATGCGCTGTATTCGATTTTCTCACGAGTTGCAATAGACAGAGGCTACAGCCCGCTGACGGTAACGCTCTACACCTTTATATTTGCGACTGCCTCCGTTTTGCTTGTTACTGATGTAAAACCGATAGTAAACATAGTAAAAGCCGACATAAACGAAATATGGATTTGCATTTTATTTGCGATACTTTCGTGCGTACTGCCGTATCTTACATACACCCTCGCTTTGAAAAATATCCGTGCATCAACAGCATCGGTTATCGCGTCCGTCGAGCCGGTTGTGGCAACGATTGTGGGAGCACTGGTCTTTTCGGAAAAGATTGATATTTTCGGATATATCGGTATTTTCCTTGTCCTCATCTCAATCGTCCTTGTAAACATAAATGTAAATATAAAAAGCAAAACCGACCTTGAATAGGTCGGTTTAATTTTTGCCGTAAATATCGTCTATTAAAAATTGCAAGTGCGTAATCTGTTTATCAGTTAAGTCGCTGACATCAAGAGTGCGTTTTTTGTCAAGCCCGAGAAGATAGTCAGTACTAACAGAAAATGTATTTGAAATCCTGATTAGCATATCTATTGACGGTTGAATATTGCTGTTTTCCCAGTTGCTTACACTCTGTTTTGTTACACAAAGTTTATTTGCAAATGCTACTTGATTAAGTCCGAGTGATATCCGCAATTCTTTTATCCTTATGCTGAACATATCTTTTCCCCTTGATACAATATTACAATACAATAGTAAATCATCAGTTGACAATGTTAAAATACTTTTGTATATTAATATTGGACTTTTTGAGTGATATTGTAATATTTTGGGGGTGTTATTTTGGCTGAAAAAACCGTAATAAAGCAAAGAAACTCAAATCTTGAACTTTTCAGAATTATTTCAATGATTCTTATTGTTGCCCATCATTATGTGGTTAATTCGGGGCTTAGGAATGTCGTGTGGGAAAACCCTCTATCGACACGAGGCATTTTGGTGCTACTATTCGGTGCATGGGGAAAGGTAGCAATCAACGGATTTGTACTTATTACCGGATACTTTATGTGCACATCACAGATTACTTTGAGAAAATATGTAAAACTTCTTGCGGAAATATACTTCTATAACATAGTGATATACTTGGTTTTTGTTTTCACAGGTTATCAGGATTTTTCTATAAAAAGTGCAGTAGTAACCCTGTTACCGATTATAAGCGTTGAAAGTAATTTTACCGGATGTTTTTTATTGTTTTTCCTGCTAATCCCTTTTCTTAACATTTTAATAAAAAATCTTTCGCAAAAACAGCATTTGTATTTAATTTTACTTTCTTTGTTTATATATACGGTTTTACCGTCTTTATACTTCTTTAAGGTATCTTTTAACTATGTTACTTGGTTTTCAATACTTTTCCTTATTGCCTCATATATTAGACTTTACCCGAACAAGTTATTTAATAACACAAAAGTATGTGGATGGATAGCTTTAGCATTGTTTTTATTAACAATATTAATAATGTATATATGTACTTATTTATCATGTTATTATGGCTTTCCTATTGGGCCTTATTTCTTTATTACTGATTCCAATAAAATTCTTGCTTTGTTGACTGCATTGTTTGCATTTTTATTCTTCAAGAATGTGAATATAGGTTACAGCAAATTTATCAACACAGTAGCGGCTTCAACATTCGGTGTGCTTCTTATTCATTCAAACAGCGACGCTATGAGAGCATGGCT
>JAZLJE010000043.1:0-1306 GCA_045617705.1 Ruminococcus sp. | reverse complement strand
GAGCCGACCACCGTAGCCTTGAAATTACTTTGTGCGAACTGTGAGCACCGAAACAGACAAAAGTCTGTGTAGGTGGTCAAGTGAGTAGAAGTTATTTCAAGAACAGCGTAGGTGAACGAGGCTTGATATTATGTGAGCCGAGTCGCGTAGCCGACTCAAACGAAGTGAATAATCTATAAAATCAAAAATCGCTTGCGATTTTCCCACAATTATTCATTATTCACTATTCATTATTCATTTCTATTTAGGAGTTCCCATGAAAGTCTTTAAAGCAATATTAAATACTGTTGTTAACATTTTAATAGTATTGGTACTCGTCATATCCATCCTTATTGCTGCTATGGCGCTTACTTCAAAGGCATCGGGTATCTCCACTGTTTTCGGCTACACCGTTCAGACTATCCAGTCCGATTCCATGAAAGGCGGATACAAAGGTCATACCTTGTCGAACGGTCAAAAGGTTGATGACAAGTACACAGGCGGTAATTTCGAAAAAGGCGATATTATTATCGGCAAGGCGACAGAATTCGACTCAACCCGTACTTTCCAAAAGGGCGACATTGTTACATATATTGGCGTTCTCAAAGGTTTTGAAGATATGGGTGACCAACTGATATGCCATAGAATTACCGATATCAAAGAAGTTGACGGACAAAAGCGTTATCAAACATGGGGAGATAACGAAGAAGTCGCTGCAGTTCCTGACCAAGAACAAGTAGATAAGTATATTCCTGCTGCTCATATAGGCTCGGTTGTTCATACCGAAAACTATGATGCAGTTGTATTACACGGAATAGGAAAAGTCCTCGACTTTATCCGTTCTCAACTCGGTTTTTTCCTCTGTGTGTTGCTTCCGATGATTATTTTCTTCCTCTATGCTTTAATTCGTGCCGTTTTGAACTTCTCCGGTTATAAAAAGTCGAAGAATGACGATAGGCTCAATGAAGAAAAAGAAGCGTTGAAAAAAGAGTTTGAAGAAAAACTCAAGCAGGCCGGTATCAATGTTGATGCTAATTCTGCAGAGTCAACTCCAACAGAAGTTGCCGAAAATACTAAAACGCCTGAAAAGGTTGAAAATGCTACACCTCAACCTCAACTGCAGGCACAACCTACGCAGGAAACTGCACCCACAGCGCCCTCGATGACTGCCGAAGAATTTGAACAATTCAAGCAATTTATGGCTTTCCAGAATATGCAAAAGCAGTACAACGAGATGCAAAAATCTAACAATGAAACTCCACAGTCGGATGTAGAGGATAATACAAAATCCGATAAATAATTATTACAGCAGGAGGTAACATCGTGG
>JAZLJE010000042.1:0-3660 GCA_045617705.1 Ruminococcus sp. | reverse complement strand
CGTCCCATAGAGTCTGTAAGACCGTAGGAAGCAGGACCTGCACCCATATTATCGGGGTGGAGAGTTCTGCCTGTACCGCCGCCGGAAGCAACGGAGAAGTACTTAACGCCGTTTTCAAGAGCCCATTTCTTGTATGTACCTGCGACGAGGTGCTGGAAACGGGTTGGGTTGGTGGAGTTACCTGTAATGGAAACGCCTACATTTTCGTGCTGCATAATAGCAACGCCTTCTCTTACATCATCAGCACCGTAGCAACGAACCTGAGCGCGTTCGCCGTCGGAAAATGCCTTTTCACTAACGATTTTGAGTTCGCTTGTGAAATAGTCAAATTCAGTTTCAACATAAGTAAAGCCGTTAATTCTTGAAATGATGTAAGCGGCATCTTTACCAAGGCCGTTCAAGATAACGCGCAAGGGTTCTTTTCTTGCTTTGTTAGCGTTCTTTGCAATACCGATAGCACCTTCTGCTGCAGCAAAAGACTCGTGACCAGCAAGGAAAGCAAAGCATTTTGTTTCGTCACGAAGGAGCATAGCGCCGAGGTTACCGTGACCGATACCAACCTGACGCTGGTCGGCAACAGAGCCGGGAATACAGAATGCTTCCAAACCTTCGCCGATTGCTTCAGATGCTTCTGCTGCGGATTTTACACCCTTTTTGATTGCGATAGCGCAACCGAGAGTGTATGCCCAACCTGCGTTTTCAAAAGCGATGGGCTGAACATCTTTTACGATGTCATAGGGGTTAAAACCTTTGTCTGTGCAAAGTTTCAATGCTTCTTCAAGGTCTTTGATGCCGTACTGAGCAAGGCATTTCTCTATCTGAGGCATTCTTCTGTCCATACTTTCAAATACAACTGACATTTCTACCCCTCCTTATTCTTCACGCGGGTCAATGTACTTAGCGGCGTTGTCAAAACGACCGTACTGACCGATGTTGTTTTTATATGCTTCGTCGGGGGACATACCGTGGCGGATATCCTCCATCATTTTACCGAGTTTAACAAACTGGTAGCCGATAACTTCGTCGTTCTCGTCAAGAGCAGTTTTAAGAACATAGCCTTCTGCCATTTCCATATAGCGAACGCCCTTTTCTTTTGTTGAGAACATAGTACCGATTTGTGAACGCAAGCCTTTACCTAAGTCTTCGAGTCCTGCGCCGATAGGCAAACCGTCTTCGGAGAAAGCAGTCTGTGAACGACCGTAAGCGAGTTGTTCAAAGATGTTTCTCATAGCGGTGTTGATAGCGTCGCAAACGAGGTCGGTGTTAAGGCATTCGAGCAAAGTTTTGCCGGGAAGGATTTCGGCAGCCATAGCAGCCGAGTGAGTCATACCCGAGCAACCGAGAGTCTCGACCAAAGCCTCTTCAACGATACCGTTTTTGACATTGAGTGAAAGTTTGCACGCACCCTGCTGGGGAGCACACCAACCGACACCGTGTGAAAAACCCGAGATATCTGTAATCTGATAAGATTTTAGCCATTTGACCTCTTAGGGAATGGGTGCCGGACCGTGTTTAGGCACTTTTTTTACTGTGCACATATTCTGAACTTCTTTGGAATAATTCATAATGTACCCTTTCCTTTCTCTGTTTTGTGTGAGAAAACTCATACATAATAATTATATTTATTTACCCCTTTTCTGTCAAGAATTTCCGTATTCTTTTTTTGTTCATTCGGTAATTTTAAAACATAGAGAAAATATATCATATTTCTAATATAATTTTTTTACTTTTTATTTGATTTTTTACATATGTGGTATATAATGTTAAATGAGGAAATGTAATTATATTTACATTTTCGTGCGAATGCACAACTTTAGGAAAAGAGGAATTAGTATGAAAAAGGTATTATCAATAGTTCTTGCTTTGGTTATTCTTTTGTCCCTTGCTGTTGTTTTTCCGACAGCAGTTTCGGCTGAAAACACATTCAAAGCAGGCGATGTGCTTTATCTCAAAGTTGAGTCGCCGAGTTCCTGGATGGCTCAAGGCACAACACTCTACATGAACTTTACTCAGTATTCCCGCGCAGATAACGGCAATCAATCAGTAATAATCGCAAGTGCCGACAAGTCAAAATACAACCCTGTAACAGGTGCTGTATATGATTCGGAAAAAGGTGCTTACAAATATGTTGTAACAGCCGACAACGCAGGAAAAACCTGTATGCGTTTTTGGCGCGGAAATGCAGAAAAACTTTGGAACGATTCCGTTGTAATTACGGCAGAAGATTATGCACAGGGCAAAAACACCTGCGTAGTTACCGATTGGAGCGACACAGGCTATCTCGACAGCATTTTGTCATATAGTGTAAAGGCAACCTTGACTCTTTCAAAAGACAAAGGTGAAATCGGAGATGAATTTGATATTTCCGTTACTAACAGCGCTGTCGATTTCGGTAATGTAAGTTATGAAATCAGTATCAACGATGAGAAAGTATCAACACAAAACGCGTACAAATTTGTCCCGACACAAAACGGTGCTTATACCGTTTCGGCAACGGTAAAAGTCACAAATCCAAGCGGTGTGTTGCTTGCTGTTGATACAAAAAGCGCTACGATAAAAGTCGGCTCGTTTGATGTGACAATTGCGAAGCCAAACAACCTTTATGCCTACGGTACAAACACAACCCCGCTCGACTCTGAATCGTGGGTAAGATGGAAAAACGTAAATGATGTTTACTATTTCTTTATGCCGAATTCCATGGCACAGGAAAACAGTTTCACGGTTTACAATACTTTCTCAAGTTCCGTTACAATCAACGGCACTGTAATTCCCGCAAATGAATATGCAACGATTAACGCTCAACCGAACACACAGTATACTTCAACTTTCGGCGGAAAAACTTATAAACTTAAGTTTAAAGTATCTTCAGCAGAGGCAGCGTTGTTTGTCAACAATATGGAAAGTTTTGACGGCAAGGATATGCTCTCTTATCTTTGTGAGGATAAAAACAATTCAGTTTCCGCTACCGGTGCAATTTCCGGTGCAGACGGCTCAAGCGAAGTAGTTACAATCAAGAAGGTAAAGGGCAGAGGTAACACCTCGTGGACAAACACCGACAAAAAAGGCTTTAATGTTACCTTTGACGGTGCTGTTAAACTTGACGGTATGCAAAAGTGCAAGAAGTTCTCGCTTATCTCATCTTTCCAAGATGCTTCTCTTGCTCGAAACAGAATACTCTACGATTTGGCAGATGCCGTAAATGTTCCCTACGCTTCCGACTCAAGATTTACCGAAGTTTACTTCAACGGAGTGTATTACGGTAACTATATTATGGCAGAAAAAGTCGATGTCGGCAAAAATACTCTTATCCCCGATGTTGAAGAAGATGACTACTTAAACCCCGAAACAGGAGGGGTAAAATCCGACTTCTCATTTGTTTGTGAAATTGACGCATCCCCCTCTGAAGATGACTTCAACTTCAATGTCGGCGACTATTCTATTACAATGAAAACTCCCGAACTTGAAGCAACAGACCCGAATATCGCAAATGTCAGAGGATATGTAAAGCAGAAATTCTCTGCTATGATAGAAAAACTCAAAGCAAATACAGCAGACCTTAATGACTATATTGATGTTGAATCCCTCGCAAAAGTTTATCTTATCAACGAAATAGGCAAAAACTGGGACAGTGGCGTTACAAGTTTTTACTTTGTATATAAA
>JAZLJE010000041.1:0-1592 GCA_045617705.1 Ruminococcus sp. | reverse complement strand
CCGCCAAGAAAGAAAGCGAAACACTCACTTTCAAGAAAAGTACAAATGAAGACGAAGACGAAGATGAAGACGAAAAGAATATTCAAAACTGGTATATCGACCAGATGTACGGCGACCTCGTACAAGACCTTGCAAAATATTATGATATAAGCGAGAGCGCCGCTTCGGAAAAACTTTACACCGAAGGTTTGCAGATTTACTGTGCTATGGACCTTAAATCCCAAGAAATGATTGAGGAAAAAGCACGAAACTTTAAAGACGGATATGACTCCGATTTGCAGACAGGTATCGAAATGGTAGATTTCGACGGCAGGGTTATCTGCACAGCGGGTTCTTCCGACCCGAAAGACGGCAACCTTCTTTTTGACCGTGCTTCGGATGCGGTTTTACAGCCCGGTTCTTCTATCAAGGGAGTTATGGCATATCCGCTTGCTCTTGATATGGATATTATCACATATTCTTCCCTCGTGCAGGACGAACCTATTGATGACTGGAGAGTTGTTGACGGATATCCTGTCAAAGGTCCTAACAACGCATACGGCTACTACAACGGATATATGTCAGTTCCCGAAGCCATCGCGTGGTCTTCGAATGCCGCCGCTGTTCAGACTTTGAAACTTATCGGTACACAAAATGCCTATAATCAAGCAACAGGAAATTTAGGATTTACTCACCTTGCAGATGCCGACGCGGTTAATGTCGGTGCGTTATCCATCGGTGGTATGGAAGGCGGTGTCACCGTCAGAGAAATGGCTGCCGCCATCGAATATGTCGGAAACGGCGGACTTTACTACAAGCCCTACACCTACTACTATGTTACCGACCAAAACGGTACTATTATCCTCGACAACCGCAACAACGCTCCTGTTGAAGCATATACAGAAGAAACAGCATATCAAATGAACAGGCTGTTAAAATACAATGTTGAAACATCACAGCATTCGGCATCTCCCTACGCCGCAATTTCCGGTTGGGATATTGTCGGTAAAACAGGTACTACCGATGACGATAAGGATATTTGGTTTGTCGGATGTTCTCCCCATTGTGCGCTTGCGTGCTGGGTTGGATACGATAACCCCGCTACTATTCCTTATTATCAACTTGCTACCGTTTTGTGGCACGATGTTATGAGCGAATACCTCTCGCATAAAGAATACAAAGAATTCACTCAACCGAGTTCCGTTGTTACAGCCACCTACTGCAAAGGCTCCGGACTTCTTGCAACAGCCGGTTGCGGCAGCACGGGAACAGGCTATTACCCCGCAAACGAACTGCCTGATTACTGTGGCGGATATCACCTCGCAGGTACAGGCGGTAACTACAGCGATGATTCAAGTTATTATGAATCTTCCAACACAAGTTCCGATACAAGTTCAAAGACCGAGTCGGGCAGTGAATCACCAAGCGGAGAAAGTTCAGATACTCCTCCTGCAACAGAGGCGACGGGACAACCCGAAACGGGTACACAAATTCCGCAAAACGGCTTTGAATAATACATTTTTCAGATAGAAGGTTAAAATTATGGTATCAGTTGCTATTATGGGACACGGAGTTGTCGGCTCCGGCGTTGCCGAAATACTTACCACTCATAA